>NZ_JALJXV010000010.1 GCF_024170285.1 Natronocella acetinitrilica | reverse complement strand
GGACCAACGGCAAGGCCGAGCGCTTCATACAGACCGCATTGCGGGAGTGGGCCTACGCCTTCAGTTACAGCAACTCCCGTGAACGCGCTGCACACCTGCCGCGCTGGCAGCATGACTACAACTGGCATCGCCAACACGGTAGCCTGAACAGAAAACCACCAATCAGCGTTCTCGGACTCTCCGGGGACAACCTATTGAGACTCCACACCTAGGGTGTTTCCGGCTCCGGAATGGGCTTTACGGCCTCGACGCCGTCGGCCTCCAGTTCACGCAGCACCTCTTCGGCCAGTTCCAGGGTCTCTTCACCAAAGCCGACACCTTCCAGCAACCCTTCCAGATACCACTCCAGGGCGGCGAGAGCGTCAGCCAGTGACGACAAGGTGGCCGACCCGGCGGCGTTGTCGGAGAGCTTCTGCATTTGCAGTCGGCAGCGCTCGATCAGATCCGCTACCCCACCATGACCGATAAGCCGCAGGGTGCCGACTGTCTCCACCATCGCGCCATCCACCGTGGCCGGATGCTCACCCTCGTCGAGATCGCCGTTGAGGTATTCCATGGACTGCCGAACCCGTTCCATGTTGGCCATGGCCTCGGCAACAGCCTGATGCTCGGCCTGACGGAGCTGCCGCGGCTTGCGGCCATCACGGCTCCCGCTGATGACCACGTCGTCCAGGCCGCGCACGGATTCCTCTGCCTCGGTGAGGGCGTCAGCCATCTGGTCGAGCAGTTCCAGCACGCGGTCCGGCGCCGCGCTGGACTCCACCGATTGCAGTCGGGTGTGCTCGCGCTTTAGCAGCGCTGCCGCATCGCTGACGCCGATGAGATTCAGCGTGCTGCCCAGTCGGCCCAGCTGTTCGCAGATATCCAGCCGCTCCGTATCGGTGACGCTGCCAAGCCGCCCCAGGGTCTCGATGGTGTCCTTGAGGCGTTCCATTTCCTCCTGCAACGCAGAGCTGACCGCACCCAGCACTGCCGGACTGGGTGCCGCCAATGCCTCGCGCTCGTGCTCGATCAGGGATGGCGGTGTGACCAGCCGCTTCAGACCGAGAGTCTCCCGCAGGCGGCGGATGGTCTCGTCGCGCTCCCCGGCAGCCACGGCATAGAACAGCAGCCCGGTCCTGACCTCCGGCGGCGGCGCAGACGCGAGCGACGCTGCCCCTTCCCGGGAAACGGCCCGCAGGTGAAGATCGAGACGGGAGAGCAGCATGCGCAGGGAGTGGTCCACGGGCAGATCCCCGGCCACCACCTGATCCAGAAGGGCAGCCGACAGGCGCAGCCAGCGCGCTGACTGGGTATCTCCCAGCTCATCGCCCAGGCGCTTCAGTGCCCGATGGACCTGCTTGGCATGGACGCCCGCAGCCGGATCGCGGAACAGCCCAAGCAAGCCCACCTGCAGCATGTGGCGGAGGCGACGCAGCAGCCCCTTCAGTTCGTCTCCATCGGCGCACTGGCGGTCTGGCTCACTGAGCAGGGCGAGGTCTCCCCCCAGGTCAGCAAGACGCGCGAAATGATAGGCCGGCAAAGGGGGTGAGCGACGCAAGCCACGCAGGGTGTTCAGCGTGGGCAACAGGATATCCGGGAGTTCCCGCTTCTGCGCGGCCACCCGGTCGATGTAACGCGGCAGCAGCAACAGTGCGTAAAGCAGCGCATCCAGCGCCTTGTCGCGGGACAGGCTCGAACCTGCATCCAGCGCCTCGAGCAGTAGCTCGCATTCCGCCGCCAACTCGGCCGCGCCTTCCATCTCCAGCATGCGCAGGGCGCCGCGCACCTCTGCCACCATGCCGCGACAGGCGGCAAAACTGGCATCGGCACCATCGGACTCCGCAGATGCCTCAAGACTCGCTGCCGCAGCCTCCAGACCACGATGGATCTCTGACTGGGCGATATGGACCGGCGTGGCAATGGGGCGGATGGTCATCTAGAAACTCTCCCGTCGGTCGTCGGCAGCCCTGGCCCGACGCTGTTTCCCTGCGTCGTCGGAGTATACCGGCGCGCTCGCGGGCGCGGCCAGCATGGTCAAGAACCCGGCGACAGGCGTACCCTGTGTCTCGACAGACGGTCACAGCGGAGCCCTCACCAACCATGAGCAACATGAAAAAGAGCGATCAGGAGTGGCGTCAGCAACTGACGGATGAGCAATATCGCATTACGCGTCAGAAGGGCACGGAACGCCCGTTTACCGGCAAGTACAATGACTTCAAGCAGGCTGGCGCGTTTCGCTGCGTGTGTTGCGGGCAGGTGATGTTCCGCTCCACCGAAAAATACGACTCCGGTTCCGGCTGGCCCAGCTTCTACGCTCCGGCCGAACCTGACCATGTACGCATCGAGCAGGATGTGTCCCTTGGCATGCGCCGCGAGGAAGTCCTCTGCAGCAACTGTGGGGCCCATATGGGGCACGTGTTTCCCGACGGTCCGCAACCCACCGGGTTACGTTACTGCATCAATTCCGCCGCGCTGGATTTCGACGCCGAAGAATGATCCAACGCCGCGCACCGCGCTGGTGCATGGCGGTCTCGCCGGCACTGCTCTTGTGCAGTGCCAGATCAGCCATTTATAGTGGTCGATCCTTTCGTATGAACAAGCCGTGACGGCACCGCCCCACTTTTGGAAGATCACCGATCATGACGTTGACCATGTCCCGACAGAAAGCCAAACGCCACCCCCTCGCCGGCAAGACCATGAGCGGTGCCGAGATCATTATCCAGGTACTGGCCGACGAAGGCGTCGATACGGTATTCGGGTACAGCGGCGGTGCCATTCTACCGACCTATGACGCGATCTTCCGGTACAACGCCGAGCACCGTGCCGCCGAGACCGCTGACGACCCCGTGCACCTGGTCGTGCCCGCCAACGAACAGGGCGCCGGTTTCATGGCCGCCGGCTACGCCCGGGCCAGCGGCAAGGTCGGTGTGTTCATGGTCACCTCCGGCCCCGGCGCCACCAACACCGTGACGCCTATCCGTGACTGCATGGCCGACTCAACGCCCATCGTCGGCATCACCGGCCAGGTGCCCACGGCGGCCATGGGCACCGATGCCTTTCAGGAAGCGCCCATCGTCAACATCATGGGCAGCTGTGCCAAGCATGTGTTTCTGGTCACCCGGCCGGAATTGCTGGAGGCCACGGTGCGGACAGCTTTCGAAGTTGCCCGTTCAGGACGGCCCGGGCCGGTGGTTATCGATGTGCCCAAGGACATGCAGAACTGGGTTGGCGAGTTCCAGGGAGAGGGGCTGCTGCCGGTGCGGGGCTACCGCCAGCGGATGGACTCACTGAAGGCCGCGAAGCTCTCCGAGCGCAAATGCAGGCAGTTTTTCGACATGCTGGGGCAATCCAGCCGGCCGCTGATCTACGCGGGTGGCGGGGTCATCAACGGCAATGCGGCGGAAGAACTGACCGAGTTCGCCCATGCCTTCAACATTCCCGTGGTCACCACGCTGATGGGCCTTGGCGCCATCGACACCAAGGATGACCTGGCCATGCACATGCTGGGCATGCACGGCATGGCCTATGCGAATTATGCAGTGGAGGATTGTGACTTCCTCATCGCAGTCGGCTCCCGGTTCGACGACCGTGTGGCGGGCAAGGTGGAAGAATTCGCGCCTCTGGCGCAGCACATTGCGCACATTGACATCGATGCGGCCGAGATCGGCAAGGTCAAGCTGGTGGACTGGGCCCACGTCGGGGAGGCTGCTCGCAGCCTGCGTCAGCTCACCAGCCATGGTC
Organism: Natronocella acetinitrilica; assembly: GCF_024170285.1. Classification (NCBI taxonomy): domain Bacteria; kingdom Pseudomonadati; phylum Pseudomonadota; class Gammaproteobacteria; order Chromatiales; family Ectothiorhodospiraceae; genus Natronocella; species Natronocella acetinitrilica. The sequence goes on along the minus strand of NZ_JALJXV010000010.1, from coordinate 192,072 downwards.
AAAAGCACAATTTCGACAAGGACTACTCCAGCTGGGTCAGGCACTGTCAGCAGCTCAAACAGAACCACCCCATGAACTACGACCGTGAGTCGGCACTGATCCAGCCTCACCAGGTAGTGGAAGAACTGAATCGCCTCACCGGCGGCAAGGCGATCATCAGCACCGGCGTGGGTCAGCACCAGATGTGGGCAGCGCAGTACTGCGACTTCCGCGATCCGCGGCTGTGGCTCACCTCCGGCAGCATGGGCACCATGGGCTTCGGTCTGCCGGCGGCCATCGGTGCCCAGTTCGCCTGCCCCGACAAGATGGTGATCGATATCGATGGCGACGGCAGCATTCGCATGAACCTGGGCGAAATGGAAACCGTCACCAACTACAACCTGCCGGTGAAGATCCTGCTGCTCAACAACATGGGCGACGGCATGGTGCGCCAGTGGCAGCGGCTCTACTTCAACGAGAACTTCGCAGGCAGTGACAAGGCCCTGCATCGCAAGGACTTCGTGAAGGCCGCCGAGTCCGACGGCTTCGAGTTCATCCGGCGGGTCACGGAGAAGGCAGAACTGACGGAGGCCCTGGATGCCTTCGTGAAGTTCGAGGGACCTGCTTTCCTGGAGGTATTCATCGATAACGAAGCCAGCGTCTACCCGATGGTCGGGCCAGGCATGAGCTACGGGCAGATGGTCACCGGCGAGTGGATACCGGCACGGGAGATCAAATCCACGCGGGAGCGGCTGGATCCGCTGACGACACCAGATCTGTTCTAGCCGACAGCCAGTCGATGATGCTGTCGGCGATGGCTTCTCATCCCGGCTCCAGCGTCAGCATGTGGGCGTGAGGAGATCCGCTACAAAAAAACCCGCACGGCCAATGGCGGTGCGGGTTCTGGTCTGGCCGGCGGCGAGCCCGGCGCAGTGCAGACCGGTTATACCTTTTCCTTGATGCGGGCAGCCTTGCCCTGCAGTTCACGCAGGTAATAGAGCTTGGCACGACGCACATCGCCACGGCGCTTGACCTTGATGCTCTCGATGAGCGGGCTGTAAGTCTGGAACACACGCTCCACACCTTCACCGTGGGAAATCTTGCGCAGGGTGAACGCGGAGTTGAGCCCGCGGTTGCGCTTGGCGATCACCACGCCCTCGAAGGGCTGCAGGCGTTCACGGTTGCCTTCACGCACGCGCACCTGAACCAGCACGGTATCACCTGGCCCGAAGTCCGGCACTTCCCGTCCAGCGGCCTGCATCTGTTCCTTGTTCAACTCGTCGATGATGTTGCTCATGACTTCAACCTCTGCCCGGTTTTCGCCGAATCGGCTCGGGCCGATCGGTACTCGTCAATGTATTCATCCAGCAGTCGCCGATCTTCGGTAGACAGCTGGGCCCTGTTAATCAGATCCGGCCGGCGCAACCAACTGCGCCCCAGTGCCTGCTGACGGCGCCAGCGCCCGATGGCGTCATGGTCGCCGGAGAGCAGTACTGCAGGTACCGCCATTCCATCCAGCACCTCGGGCCGCGTGTAATGCGGATAGTCCAGAAGCCCGGCGGAGAATGAATCCTCGCTGGCTGAATCCGCATGCCCCAGCGCCCCGGGGATCAGTCGCGCCACGGCATCAATAAGCACCATGGCCGGCAGTTCCCCACCGCTCAGAACATAGTCGCCAATGGAAATCTCTTCGTCGATTTCCGTGGCGATGACACGCTCGTCGATCCCCTCGTAGCGACCGCAGACCAGTAGCAACCGCTCCTGCCCCGCGAGACGTTCGACGGCCGCCTGGTCGAGTCGCCGCCCCTGCGGGCTCAGGTACAGGCTCAGCGACCGACCTGGTGCGGACGCTCTCGCCTCATGCATGGCGGCTCGGAGCGGCTCGACTTTCATGACCATCCCGGGGCCACCGCCGTAGGGGCGATCATCAACCGTTCGGTGCCGGTCGCGCGCATAGTCCCTGGGATTCCAGCAAACCAGCTGCAGCAGACCCTGCTCCGAGGCGCGCCCGGTAACGCCCCATTGGGTAACCTGGCTGACCAGATCCGGGAACAGCGTCACCGCATCGATGCGCATGCCACCTCCGGGTCAGAAATCAGGATCCCAGTCTACCTCGATGACCCCCGCTTCAAGGTCAACCCGCAACACGTGGACGCCCATGACGAACGGAATCAACCTTTCCCGCTCGCCCTTCACAACCATCACGTCGTTGGCGCCGGTCTCGACCAGATGCGACAGCTGTCCGAGGTGACGCTCACCGGCATACACCTGTAACCCCTCCAGGTCTGCCCAGTAGAACGTTCCGTCCTCGGCGGCCGGCAATTCGTCGCGATAGACGGCGATGTCACTGCCCATGAGATCGCGCGCATCTTCCCGCGATTCCACGTCGGCCAGCGCAGCGACGACACCTTTTCCCTGCGCCCGGCCCTCGACCAGGTCGTAGAACTGCCAGCCGGAGGGGCGGCGCACCAGCCAACGCCGATAACCGATGATGTTGTCCCGAGGGTCCGTAAACGAGTAAACGCGGACCCATCCTTTTACACCGTAAACACCGGTGATTCGGCCGACGGTGATCGCCCCGTCAGGCAACTCGGCGTTCACGCCCGGAAAATTCCGCCTCAGGCCTGCGCAGCAGCGGCCGCGCCTTCGGTCTTCCGTGCCTGCTTGATCAGGCTGGCAACCCGCTCCGACGGCTGCGCACCCTGACCAATCCAGTAGTCGATGCGCTCCAGGTTCAGGCGCAGGGGCTCGTTCAGATCCTGGCCGGAGGCCACGGGGTTGAAGAAGCCAAGGCGCTCAATGAACCGGCCATCGCGGGCGTTGCGGCTGTCGGTGACGACCACCTGATAGAAGGGGCGCTTCTTCGCGCCGCCACGTGCCAGACGAATGGTAACCATGCGTATGCTTTCCCCTAAATGTCGGACGACGGCGGCGCTGCGCCATCGCAGTGAACCGCGCATTGTACTGAAAAAAGTGCAAATGTGAAGCCGTTACGCGGCACCAATCAGAATGGCATGCCACCGGGTGGCAACCCGCCTGGCGGCATACCGCCACGACCACCCAACTGGCGCATCATCTTCTTCATGCCGCCCTTCTTGAACTGTTTCATCATCTTCTGCATCTGCTTGAATTGCTTGAGCAGACGGTTCACGTCCTGTACTTGCACGCCGGAACCCTGGGCGATGCGGCGCTTCCGCGAGCCGTTGATGACATCCGGCTTGTGCCGTTCCGCCGGAGTCATGGAGTTGATGATGGCGACGAGACGATTCACTTCCTTGTCGCCGACCTGGTTCTTGACCTTGTCGGCCATGTTGCCCATGCCGGGCAGCTTGTCCATCAGGCTGCCGATCCCGCCCATCTTGCCGAGCTGGTTCATCTGGTCGCGGAAGTCTTCGAGATCGAACCCCTTGCCGGTCTTGAATTTTTCGGCAAGCCGGTCGGCCTGATCCCGATCGACGCCGCGCTCCACCTCTTCGACCAGGCTGAGCACATCCCCCATGCCGAGTATGCGTGAGGCCACGCGCTCCGGATGGAAGGGCTCCAGCGCCTTGGTCTTCTCACCGGTGCCGAGGAACTTGATAGGTTTGCCGGTTACATGACGGATGGACAGTGCCGCGCCACCGCGGGCGTCGCCATCGGTCTTGGTCAGGATCACGCCGGTGAGTGGCAGGGCATCATTGAATGCCTTGGCTGTATTCACGGCATCCTGACCGGTCATGCTGTCCACGACGAACAGCGTCTCCACCGGCTCGAGTGCCTGATGCAGCGCCTTCACCTCGGCCATCATGCCCTCGTCGACATGCAGCCGGCCCGCCGTATCCACCAGCAATACGTCGTGGAATTGCTTGCGGGCATGGTCGACGGCAGCCCTAGCGATGGCCACCGGCTTGTCGCCGCTACTGGACGGAAAGAAGTCCACCTCCACTTCCCTGGCCAGCGTCTGCAACTGATCAATGGCCGCCGGGCGATAGACGTCGCAGCTGACCACAAGCACTTTTTTCTTCTCCCGCTCCCGCAGGTGACGCGCGAGCTTGGCGAGGCTGGTGGTCTTACCCGCGCCCTGCAGACCGGCAACCATGATCACCGCCGGAGGCCGCACGGCAAGATCCAGGGCATCGTTGGCCTCGCCCATCATCCGCACAAGCTCGTCCTTGACGATCTTGACGAAGGCCTGGCCCGGGGTGAGGCTGCGGCGGACTTCCTCGCCCAGCGCGCGCTGTTTCACCTCATTGATGAAATCGCGCACCACCGGCAGGGCGACGTCGGCCTCGAGCAGGGCCATGCGGACTTCCCGCAGACTGTCCTGAATATTTTCCTCGGTCAGCCGACCCTGGCCACGGACGCGCTTGATGACGCTATCAAGACGCTCGCTGAGACTACTAAACATCACCTTGCCCCTGATTCAACGGTGAGGAGAAACGGTACCGCCTGCCTGTGCTGCATTCAAACAAGCTGCTACGGGCACTGAAGCACTTGACTCCGACGCCCAACATCGTACACTCCGCGCTGTCTTTTCGACATGAGGATTTCCCGTCTTGGAACCCGGTTGTAGTACCAAACAGCAAGGCAAGCAGCGCGCCTAGCGGGAAACCTCTCGAACAGCCCTCCTCGAGTCGTACGCCCCCGCTAGCCGCAAGTGGGGAGCGTCGCAGTACTGCCAGCATCGACTGGCAGGCATCAAACAACGCTCCAAGCAGATACTCACGGATTGTGTTTCGCGCATCGGTCAGATAGCGCGAGCCGCCGTCCGACCCGATGTGTGGAGTTCGCCCAATGCGGAACCAGGACTACGATATCAACTGTGCCGTCGGCGCTAGCCCGGAAGCCGCCGTCAACGTCGCCGACTATTCTCTGACCGACCTGGTCAGCTATCTCGAGCAGCTGGACGACAGCAATCGCGTCCAGGCCTTCGAGCGCCTTCCCGCCTCTCGCTGGATTCGCGTCTACTCGGCCCTGTCGCCCGCCAAGCAACATCGGCAACTGGCCTTTGTTCTTGCCCGCCTGCGCGACAGCAATTGAGAGGAGGCGCTGCCATGATTGATTCCCGCCAATCCATTCGCCTGCTGCGCGAGTACATCCAAATGCGCCGCTGGTCTGCCGTCGCCACCCAGATGGACCTGCTGCACGTCGAAGCAGTGGCCCGCGCCATATCCGGACTGGAGCGGTCTCTGCTCCGCGGCGCCTTCGCCCAACTCCCTTATCAGCGCCGCTCCGCGGTGTTCGCCCACCTGGACCCGGCATCCCAGGCCGGCGTACTCAGCTCGGTTGGTCAGGATCGGGCCCGACGCATTGTGCGCGGCCTGCTGCCCGAACATCGGCAGGCCTTGGATGGCAGGCTAATGGCGGAAGCCTTGTCTGTCCCCCAGGGCCAGCGCGCCGGCGTCATGCGGCGGGAAGCCTGAGTCACTACATCAAGACCGACCAGCCAACGACAGGCTGGGTGAGGGCGAGCGAATAGCATTGCCGTCGCCGTCCCAGCAGTTCGCGGTCGAACGATGGAGACGGAACCATGGAAGACAAGCATGAGGTCAATCTGCTTCGCGAGTTGATCGAAAACGAAGCGTGGACCGAGCTGACGCAGCAGCACGATGCGATGCACGTGCAGGATATTGCGGCGGCCCTGCAGGATTTGCCGCCAGAGGTCATCCTGCGCGCATTCCAGGAGTTTCCCCGGGAACGCTGGCCTGCCATCTTCGCCTATCTCAACGGCACGGATCAGTTTGCCATCCTGACGGCCCTGGACCCCGATGACGGGCGTTATCTGCTGGAAGGCCTGCTTCCCGACGACCGGACCGGCCTGCTTGGGTCCCTGGAACGGGAAGACATGGAGCGCCTGTTGCAGCTCCTGCCTCAGGAAGAAGTCAAGCAGACGCTGAAGCAGCTGGGCTACCCGGAAGAGAGCGCCGGCCGGCTGATGAATACCCGTTTCGTCACCATCCGGGCGGAGTGGACTCTTGCCAAGGCGCTGGATCGGGTGCGCAGTCGCGGCGAATCCGAGGACACCATCAACACCCTGTACGTAACCGACAACCGCGGCCGCCTGATCGGCACCGTTGGCCTCAAAAGACTGGTGCTCAATGCACCGGACCAGATCGTGGAAACCCTGGTGTCCGGGCAGTTGGTGACCATCCAGGCCGGCGACGACCGCGAAGAGGCGGCCAGACTGATCCAGCACTATGACATCACCGCGCTGCCGGTGGTCGACAAGACCGGCAAGCTGCTTGGCGTGGTCACGGTGGACGACGTCCTTGACGTGGTTCAGGAGGAAAATACCGAGGACTTCCACAAGATCGGCGGCATGGGTGCCATGGCGCTCAGCCTGCGCGAAGCGCGCCCCTCCCTGCTCTACCGCAAGCGAGTCGGCTGGCTGGTACTGCTGGTGTTCATGAACATCTTCGGCGGTGCCGGCATCGCCTATTTCGAGGAGACCATCGAGGCGGCCATCGCCCTGGTGTTCTTCCTGCCGCTCATCGTTGACTCCGGCGGCAATGCAGGCTCCCAGTCCGCAACGCTGATGGTTCGGGCCCTTGCCACCGGCGACGTGCAGATGCGCCACTGGCTAAAGCTCTGGGGCAAGGAACTCGGGGTTGCCGCAGCCCTCGGGGTCACCATGGGCATCGCGGTCTGGGGTATCGGGCTGTGGCGCGGCGGCTTTGACATTGCCATGGTGGTCTCCACTGCCATGGTGCTGGTGGTCATCATGGGCAGCATGATCGGAATGCTGCTACCGTTCCTGCTGACCCGCATGAACCTTGATCCGGCCACCGCCAGCGCGCCGCTGATCACCTCCATCGCGGATATCTGCGGCATCCTCATCTACTTCTCGATTGCCACGATGTTCCTGACGCTGCCGCCGTCCTGATGAGGCGGACAAGGGCCGGACTGATGCTTTGCCCTCTGTATCTTCTATGCCATGATGCAAAGCTCTTCCGGCCCTTGTCGACCGCATGCAACAGCTGGCATTCACACTACTGATCGTTCTGCTCTATCTCGCCGCCGCCACCGGCTTCTCGCTGCAGGTGCTGCGGGCAGAGATGGGTGCACGGAATCTGCGCCCCCTGGTTATCGGTGCCGGTTCGCTGGCGATCCTTGGCCATGCATTCCTGCTCTACTCCCAGACCATCTCCGGCCCCGGCGTAAACCTGAGCTTTTTCAATGCCGGCTCATTGATGGGCTGGGTCATGGCGGCCATGGTGATGCTCGCAGCGATCCGTCTGCCTCTGAATAACCTGGCAGTAGCGATACTGCCCATAGGCGCACTCACCCTGCTGCTCAGCATGATCATGGGTCCGGCGGACACCGGCCCGTCCACCATTCCAGCGGGGTTGGAGATCCACATACTCAGCTCGGTACTGGCCTACAGCGTGCTCGGGATTGCCGTGTTGCAGGCGCTGGTGCTGGCCTACCAGCACAATCAGCTGCGTAATCGTCGGCCCACTGGAGTAGTGCGTGCGCTGCCGCCGCTGCAGACCATGGAGGACCTGCTATTCCAGATGCTCTGGGTCGGCTTCGCCCTGCTCACGCTGTCGCTGCTGAGCGGCTGGATCTTCCTTGAGGACATCTTCGCCCAGCACCTGGTCCACAAGACCACGCTGTCGGTGGTGGCCTGGATCGTGTTCGCTACCCTGCTGGGTGGGCGCCTGCGCTATGGCTGGCGGGGGCGCACCGCCGTTCGCTGGACGCTGGGTGGTTACGCCGCACTGATGCTCGCCTACTTCGGTACCAAACTGGTGCTGGAGCTGATCCTGCAGCGTTGATGTGAACGAAGTCTCCACCGGCGCACTGTTCGCCGTACTTTTCCTGCTGATCGTGCTCTCGGCTTTCTTTTCGAGCTCCGAGACCGCGCTGATGACCCTTAATCGCTATCGCCTCAGGCATCTGGCCAAGGCAGGCCATCGCTCGGCGCGCATGGCAGCCCGTCTGCTTGAGCGACCGGATCGCCTGATCGGTGTCATTCTTCTCGGCAACAACTTCGTCAACATCCTGGCCTCGGCGCTGGCAACCATCATTGCCCTGCGGCTCGGCGGCGAGGGCGCCATCGCCATCGCCACCGGCCTGTTGACCCTGGTAATTCTGCTGTTTGCCGAAGTCGCACCGAAGACCATGGCAGCGCTGCACCCAGAACGACTCGCATTCCCGTTTTCATGGCCGCTGGCTGTGCTGCTCAAGGTGCTGTATCCGCTTGTCTGGGTGGTCAACCTGATTGCCAATGCCATGCTGCGGCTGGCCAAGGTGGACACCAAGGGTGGCCGCTCGGATGTGCTCAGCCAGGAGGAGCTCCGCACCGTCGTGAATGAAGCGGGGGCCATGATCCCCCGCCGACACCAGAAAATGCTGCTCAACATCCTTGATCTGGAAAAGGCCACGGTCGAGGACATCATGATCCCCCGCAACGAGATCGTCGGCATTGATATCACCGACCCCTGGGATGAGATCATCACCCAGCTTGCCAATGCCCAGCACACCCGCCTGCCGGTTTACGACGGCAGCATCGATGATGTGTTGGGGATTCTGCACCTGCGCAAGGTCATCACGGATGTGATCCGCGGCAAGCTGGATCGGGACAGGCTGCTGGAACGCATGAAGGCGAACTACTTCATCCCCGAAGGCACCAGGCTAAACACCCAGCTGGTGAACTTCCAGCGCAACCGGCGGCGCATCGGCATCGTGGTGGACGAGTACGGCGACGTCATGGGGCTGGTAACGCTGGAGGATATTCTCGAAGAGATCGTCGGCGAGTTCACCACTGATCCGGCTTCGTTGTCCCGTCACCTGCGGCGGCAGGATAACGGCAGCTTTCTGGCCCAGGGTAATGTCAGCGTGCGCGAGTTGAACCGGGTGCTGGACTGGCGGCTGCCCACGGACGGGCCGAAGACGCTCAACGGCCTGATCCTCGAGCACCTGCAGTCGATCCCGGAATCCGGTACCAGCATGAAGATCAACGGTTTCCCGGTAACCATCGTGCAGACCAAGGAAAACAAGGTGAAGACGGCGGAGATCATGCCCATGAAGCGCAGGACAAGAGCCGCGGGGCGGGAATAGCCATCGCCGAACCGGTGCGTTACGCGCTGCGCGCTAACACACCCTACAGCGGGCACGGCCAAACGTAGGGTGTGTTAGGCCGAAGGCCGTAACGCACCACAACGGCGGTGGTGTTGCCCCAAGGCCACAGGCACAAACCGCGGTCCGGTGCGCCGCTCATGGACCGTATGCGAGAGGGACCTCGCATACGAGCCCCCAGGGATGGGTTTACGGCGTGTCCATGAGCGGCGTGCCGGACCGCGGTTCCCCGAATCGGGCTATCCTTTCCGCCAGGTGCTGCCGCCGGCGCCGTCCTCGATGATGATGCCGGCACCCTGAAGCTGGTCACGGATGGCGTCCGCCCGGGCGAAGTCCCGGCCCTTGCGGGCCGCTTGACGCTCCTCGAGCAGATCGTCGATGGCCGCCGCGGTGAGTCCGGGCGCAACCTCCGCGCCGCTATCGCCCTTCAGATACTGTTCCGGATCTGTCTGCAACAATCCCAGCACGCCGCCCAATTCCCGCAACACACCAGCGTGTCGCGCAGCTTCGTCGGTATCCGTCTCCCGCAAGCGGTTCACCGCCCGGGCCAGTTCGAACAGCACCGCCAATGCTTCAGGGGTATTGAAGTCGTCATTCATGGCGGCGGAAAACCGATCGCGATAATCGGTCCCGGCGTCACCCGGCTCCACCATGGGCAGACCGCGCAGCGCCAGATAAAGCCTTTCAGCGCCGGCACCGGCATGGTCCAGGGCTTCGCTGGTGTAGTTCAACGGGCTGCGATAATGGCTCGAGAGCAGGAAATGGCGAACAGCTTCCGGCCGATATCGGGCCAGGATGTCCCGCACGGTGAAGAAGTTGCCCAGGGACTTGGACATCTTCTCGTCATCCACCCGGACATGGCCGTTGTGCATCCAGACATTGGCATAGGTATGACCGCTTGCCCCCTCGCTCTGGGCGATCTCGTTCTCGTGGTGGGGGAACTGCAGGTCCAGTCCACCGCCGTGGATATCGAAATGCTCCCCAAGGCAGTTGGTGGACATGGCCGAGCACTCGATATGCCAACCCGGTCTGCCCTCGCCCCAGGGAGAGGGCCAACTGGGGTCGCCCGGCTTGGCCCGCTTCCAGAGCACGAAATCTCCCGGGTGGCGCTTGTCGGCGTCCACGTCGACCCGGGCACCCGCGCGCAGGTCGGCAAGGCGCTTGCCAGAAAGCTTGCCGTACTCGGGAAAGCCGGAGATGTCGTAGTAGACGTCGCCCTCGCCGTTCTGGTAGGCCAGCCCCCGCTCGAAGAGGCGCTCGATCAGGGCATGCATCTCGCCGATGGCCTGCGTTGCCCGCGGCTCCTGATCGGGCCGCAGCACCCCCAGGGCGGTCTCGTCCTCGTGCATGGCATCGATAAACCGTTCTGTCAGGGCCTCCATGGTCACGCCCTGCTCCCGGGCCCGGTCGATGATCTTGTCGTCCACATCGGTGATATTGCGCACATAGGTGAGCGCATAGCCCAGATGCCGCAGGTAGCGCGCAACCACGTCGAAGGCCACCAGCGCCCGGGCGTGCCCCAGATGGCAATAGTCGTAGACCGTCATCCCGCAGACATACATGCGGACCTTGCCAGGCTCGATGGGTTCGAAGCGTTCCTTGCGTCGGGTGAGGCTGTTGTAGATCTCCAGCATGCGAAATTCCGTTGGCTTCCGTGAGGGGAGGGCGCGTCATGATAAGGAATTCGGCGGCATTTCTCATCCGGCGCCGATGGAAATTGCTGACTCCCGGCTCCCCCCAGTATCCTTACGCGTCACGCAAGGCCCAGAGGTTGCCATGAAGCCGGTACTGTTCATCTCCGATCTGCATCTGGATCCCGCCCGCCCGGCGATCACCAAACTGTTTCTCGAATTTCTGCAGACCCGCGCCACCCAGGCCGAGGCGCTCTACATCCTGGGTGACTTCTTCGAGGCCTGGATCGGCGATGACGCCGTGCCGCCGGAACATCCCGTGCTTGCGGGTCTGGCCCTATTTACCCGCCAGGCCGGCGTTCCTCTTTACGTGATGCGCGGCAATCGGGATTTTCTCCTTGGCGACCAGTTTGCCGCCAACACCGGCGCGGTACTGCTACCCGACCCCACCACCATCGAACTGGGCGGCGAGCGCGTCCTGCTCATGCACGGTGACAGCCTGTGCACCGACGACCACGACTACCAGCAATTCCGTGCCATGGTGCACGATCCCGGCTGGCAGCAGCAGTTTCTCGCCGTGACCATCGAGCAGCGATTGCAGATGGCAAAACAGGCGCGGCAGGAGAGTACGGCACGCAACGCCCACCTTGCCTCTACCTCCGAGTACATCATGGATGTCAACCAGCAGGCGGTGGAGACAACCATGCGGGAACATGGCGTGCGCAGACTGGTCCATGGACACACCCATCGGCCGAACGTGCATGCGCTCACCATCGATGGCGAATCCGCCACCCGGATCGTGCTCGGTGACTGGTACGACCAGGGCAGCGTGCTGGAGTACCGCGATGGCGAATGGGACCTGCAGACCATCCCGCTGGAGAAGCACTGACATGATCACCCTGCGGCGCGCCGAGGACCGCGGCAGCACCCGTATCGACTGGCTGGACAGCCGCCATGCGTTCTCATTTGCCGACTACCATGACCCACGCCACATGGGCGTCTCCGCCCTGCGGGTTCTGAACGAGGACCGGGTGACCCCCGGCGCCGGATTCCCGGCCCATGGCCACCGGGATATGGAGATCGTCAGCATCGTGCTCGAGGGTGCCATGGCGCATCGTGACAACACCGGCGGCGGCTCTACCATTCGTCCGGGAGACGTGCAGCTCATGCACGCTGGAACAGGCATCATGCACAGCGAATTCAACGCCTCCCGGAGCGAGCCACTGCACTTTCTGCAGATCTGGATCATCCCCGATCTGCGTGGCGTCGAACCGGGCTATCAGCAACGCCGCTTCATGAACGAGACCGACACCAGGGTGACCCACCGCATTCTGGATCCGGACGGCCGCGACGATGCACTGCGCATTCACCAGGATGTGGTGGCCTGGCAAAGCCGGGTGCCCGCCGGAGAGACGCTGTCGCTGTCGCTGGCGAGCGGTCGGATCGGCTACCTGCAGGTGGCCCGGGGTGCGATCACGCTCGACCGGCACGGGCTTGAAGCCGGCGACGCGGCGATCATTCGCGATCAGACACCGGAGCTGACAGCCCTGGAAGGGGCGGAAGTGATCCTGTTCGATCTGCCGCCGGCGTAGGCAAGCGCAACGACCCAAGGAAGCGCTGCGGTATTCGCGGCGGCGTGAATACCTCGGTGCTGCCCTAATGCTCCATGGCCCGGGACAGGGCCTGCCAGAAGCGCTGTTCCATCTGGCCGGATGCATCGGCAGGCCATGGGCCGAGGGCATACCACTCGTGGGCGAGACGCTCCAGGGACTGGGTCGGGTCATCATGCTCGCCACCACCCAGGGAAGCCGACAAGCGCTCCACCTGCAGTGACATGCGCAAGTCGCGGTCGGCGTCCGGGGAGTCGACGCCAGCCAGAATCTCCATGCGTACACACAAGCGCTGCCGCTGTTCGGCGGCGCTCTCGAGCCGGGCCGGCTCATACCGGTTTGCATCGCGCTGCATTGCCACCGCGGTCTGCCAGCGTGCCTGCAGGTTCTCGACGCACCCCTCGGGCAGGCCGTGCATACCCGGTGGCGCCGACGGCAATTCACCATCTCCCTCCACCGCCCGTTCTGCCGCACGCACCTTGGTGGCTGCATCACGCAGCGCGTTGAGACCGTCCTCCCAGCGCCGCCGTTGCCATGCCGCCAATGCCAATCGAGCGTCGCGACGCAGCTCATCAACCTCTCGGGACAGTCGCCGGCGCACAATGTCAGCCGCTCGGCCGTGGGCACTGACCAACTCCTGCAAGGCCTGTTTGATCTGCGCTTCCTCGCCGTTCTCCTCGAGAATTTTCTGCAATGCCGCGGCCTGCGCCTCCACCTGCTGCTGCTCTTCGGTGTGCTGCTGCTCCTGGTGTTGCCTCTCACCGCGTAGCCGCCCGAACACCTTGTCACAGGCCTGTTGCAGCTCACGATGGCGACGCCGTTCCTCCCCCGGCGGTAGCGGCCCGAGGTCGCGCCAGATCTGCTGCAGACGCTTTGCCTCGCGAATGGCCCCGTGCAGATCCTCCATGGTCTCCAGCGCGTGGGCTGCCTCAAGCAGGCGTTTTTTCTCCTCCCGCAATCCGCCGCGACGACGCTTCAGCTCCTCGCTGATGGCATCCATGGCGCGGCGAAAACGGCGCTTGGCCTGCCGGCCCCGCTGAGGATCAACAGGCGAGGCCGCCCGCCAGGCCTCACGAGCCACGCCGTAGATCTCATCCAACGCCTTGCTGTCCAGTTCGTCCAGCGGCCTGGACTGGAGAAAGGTATCCAGTTGATCACAGATCCGCTGCCGCTCCTCAAGGTTGGCCTCACGCTGCGCGTGCAGGGCATGGAACCAGACTCGGCACGGCTCGAAGGCGGTATCGGCAGCCTTCTGAAAACGCTCCCAGAGAGCGCGGGACTCCCGTGAATCCGAGCCCCCAAGCGCCTTCCATTCCTCCCGCATGCCCTGGATGGCGTCGTACTGCTCCTGGGGCTCCAGCGGCGTCCCGGCGATTTCCTCCATGCGGCGACACAGGGTTTCCTGCTTGGGCAGCACCGCGAAGCGCCGCCAGTCCTGCAATTCCTGGACGCGGACGGCAAGCGGCTTGAGCCGCTCCTCGAAGGGGGCCCGGGCCTTGCGCGGCAGTTGTTCGACACGCTTGTGCATACGCCCCAGCAGGCGTCTGGCCCGGCGCAGGTCGCCGTCATCCAGCGCATCGCTGACCTGCTGGTACTGGGTGTCGAAAGCCTGTTGCTGTCGCTGCATCTCATCGGGCCTGGCACCGTGGGCATCACCACCTTCCGGCGGCCCCGGGCTCTTGCCGGGTGGTGCAGTCCCGCTGCGCTCACCGGATAGCCAGCGTTCGGCGTCTCGCAATTGGGCTGGCTTGCTGCGGCTGGTTCGCCATGGGACTTCCGCCAGCAGCCCGGCCAGGCGCCGCTCACGCTCCACGTCGCCCGGGTTGGACTGCAGCTCTGCAAGCAAGGCCTGCACCGTTCCCCGGTGGGCATGCCAGGCCCGCAAATCCTCGCGCCATTGCTGCAGGGGCGCGGCAAGCGCCTCGAGTTCAGCCGGGTTCGGCGATGCGGCAGACGCCTCGGGCAACTCGGCAAGGGTGCGGTCCAGTTCTGTCAGGCGTTCGGTGAGCGCTGCATCATCCAGGGCACTCAGCGTGGTCAGCACCTCGCCGATCGCCGCGGGGGAATAATGAGCCTGCGACTGTTGTTCCGCCAGCGCCCGCCCGGCAGTAACCGCCGCTCGAAAACGGTTGGCCAGATCGTCGGGGGGGACCCCGACCAAGCCCCCCCAGCGATTCTCGAGACGATCCAGCAAGGCACCCAGGGGGCCAGAGCGCTCGCCGGCGCTGATGGCCTCTGCCTCGGTACAGAGCTGTCTGCGCTGGTCAAGCACGGCCTCTTGCTCGGCACGGGCTGCCGCGATCTCGTCGAGCCGCTGCCTGGCCTCTCGGGCAACACGGGCATCCTGTCCGCGACTGGCCTGGAAGACACGTTCCAGGCCGTCTTCCGAGGTGAGGCGTGCCACCGCCAGTTGCCGCACGCGGGTGACACGATCATGCAGGGCAATCTCCTCCAACAGCCGATCCCCCACAACGTGTTCAAGGGCCGCGAGCCGAATTTCGAGCTCACGGCCGCTGCGGGCCAGATGGGCCAGCAGCGTGGGATCAAGGGAGGCATCGATGCAGGTGAGCCGTGTTTCCAGGGTGATACCGGGAGCGCCGGCCGCAAGGATTTCGCGGAATTGATCGGCCTCCCGCGAGTCCGGTGCCGCCGTAGCCAGGGCGTCCAGGTCCACGGTCACTGACCCGCTTGCGGCGCTCGCCGCCGACGATTGTGAATCGCCACCCGTCGCCGCCTTGTCTGCGCCGCGACGGGACTTGAGTATCCGCTTGAGGATCATTGTATCCGTCCCGCTCCTGGCCTGACTGCAATATCAGGCGTGATGCTCTGCCTTCCATGGTAGAGCATAGGCGCGGTCTGCGGATATGTGAGGCCTGCGCTTCCCTATCTGCGTCGCCCGGCAGCCAGCTTCAGACGCAAGGCGTTGAGCTTGATGAAGCCCTCGGCATCTTTCTGATTGTATGCACCGGCGTCATCCTCGAAGGTGGCGATGCGGGCGTCGAACAGGCTGTCCGTCTCGGACTTGCGACCGACAACGGACACGGCACCCTTGTACAGCTTGAGGCGAACCACGCCGTTGACCACCTGCTGGGTCTGGTCGATCAGCGCCTGCATGGCCTCCCGCTCGGGGCTGAACCAGTAGCCGTTGTAGATCAGCTTGGCGTAGCGCGGCATCATTTCATCCTTCAGATGCGCGGCCTCCCGATCGAGCGTGATGGATTCGATGCCGCGATGAGCCTTCAGCAGAATGGTTCCGCCCGGCGTTTCGTAGCAGCCCCGGGACTTGATGCCCACATAGCGGTTTTCCACCACATCGAGCCGGCCGATACCGTTGGCGCCCCCGACCTTGTTGAGGTGCGCAAGGATCTCCGCAGGGCTGAGGCTCTGGCCGTCGATGGCGACACAGTCACCATGACTGAAAGTCAGTTCGATGTAGGTGGGCTGATCCGGTGCTTTCTCCGGGGCAACGGTCCAACGCCACATGTCCTCCTCGGCCTCGGCCCAGGGGTCCTCGAGCACGCCACCCTCGTAGGAGATGTGCAGCAGGTTGGCGTCCATGGAATAGGGTGAACCGCCCTTTTTCTTGCCTTCGATGGGAATGCCACGCTTCTCCGCGTAGGCCAGCAGCTTCTCCCGGGAGAGCAGATCCCACTCCCGCCAGGGCGCGATCACCTTGATGCCGGGCTCCAGCCCGTAGTAGCCCAGTTCGAAGCGCACCTGATCGTTACCCTTGCCCGTGGCCCCGTGGGAGACGGCATCCGCACCGGTCTGCCGGGCAATCTCCACCTGCCGTTTGGCGATCAGCGGCCGGGCAATGGAGGTGCCCAGCAGGTACTCACCCTCGTAGATCGCATTGGCGCGAAACATGGGGAAGACGAAATCACGCACGAACTCCTCGCGCAGATCCTCGATGAAGATCTCCTTCACCCCGAGCTGTTTGGCTTTCTCCCGGGCCGGCTCGAGTTCTTCGCCCTGGCCAAGGTCGGCGGTGAAAGTAACGACTTCGCAGCCATAAGTGTCTTTCAGCCACTCGAGAATGACCGAGGTATCGAGGCCGCCGGAGTAGGCGAGCACGACCTTTTTCACGTTATCCATGTTGCAGACCCCATGCTTGATGGTTGCGGCATTGACGAGAAGGTGGCTAATGATCAGTGCTGATCTGGCGGAGTGCAAGGGTAACGGGGTTCTTGACGGCTTGCTGTATACTGGACGGCCTTTTCCGGCCTCCGCTAGCGACCCATGGACCAGATCACCATCCGCCGGCCCGACGACTGGCACCTGCACCTGCGCGACGGCGCAGTTCTCGAGCATGTGGTACCGCACACCGCGCGGCGCTTTGCCCGTGCCATTGTCATGCCCAATCTGGTGCCGCCGGTGACGACAGTCAGCGCAGCGCTGGCCTACCGGCAACGCATCCTGGACACGCTGCCGCCCGGCACCGATTTCAAGCCGTTGATGACCCTGTACCTGACGGACAACACCTCGCCGGAGACAGCGACCGAGGCCGCCGCCAGCGAGCACATCCATGGCGTCAAGCTCTACCCGGCCGGTGCCACCACCAATTCCGATGCCGGAGTGACTGACCTGGCCCGCTGCGAGGACACGCTGGCGGCGATGGCGGAGCACGGTCTGCCCTTGCTGCTTCACGGCGAAGTCACCCATGGCGACGTGGATATCTTCGATCGCGAAAGCCGCTTTATCGACCAGACACTGGAGCCGCTGCTGCAGCGTCACCCGTCGCTGCGCGTCGTGTTCGAACACATCACCACTGCGCAGGCGGCGGAGTTTGTCGCCTCCGGGCCGGATCGCCTGGCCGCAACCATCACGCCCCAGCATCTGCTCTACAACCGCAATCACATGTTGGTCGGCGGGATACGCCCGCACTACTACTGCCTGCCGATTCTGAAGCGGGAGCGTGATCGCGAGGCGCTGCTCGATGCCGCCACCTCCGGCAATCCGCGGTTTTTCCTGGGTACCGACAGCGCCCCTCACGCCCGCGGCGCCAAGGAAAGCGCCTGTGGCTGTGCCGGCTGCTTCTCTGCCTGTGCAGCCATCGAGCTGTATGCCGAAATCTTTGAGGATGCCGGTCGGCTGGACCGTCTGGAAGGCTTCGCCAGCATTCATGGTGCCGACTTCTATCAACTGCCCCGCAACGAAGAACTCATTACACTGCGCCGTCAGGACTGGACTCTCCCCGGAGAATACAACCTCGGTAACGACACCATCGTGCCGCTGGCGGCGGGCCAGACCCTGCGTTGGCGGCTGGACGGCCAACAGGACACCCCATGAGCGAAGACGCCCCGAATTCTGCAACCCTGTCAGGTGCCATGGGCATAGCGCACCGCTTCAGGAGTTTCCTGCCGGTGGTGGTGGACGTCGAAACTGGCGGCCTGAACCATCAAACCGACGCACTGTTGCAGATCGCCGCAGTGATCGTGCGCATGGATGACGCGGGCAGGCTCTATCGGGCGGAGACGCACTCCTGCCATGTGAAGCCGTTCGAGGGCGCAAACATTGATCCAAAATCCCTGGAAATCAACGGCATCCGGCCCGACCACCCACTGCGCATCGCCTACGGCGAACAGGATGCCCTGGGCCGGGTCTTCAAGCCCATCCGGCAGGAAGTCAGGGACACAGGCTGCACCCGGGCGATCCTGGTGGGCCACAATGCCACTTTCGACCTCAACTTCCTCAATGCCGCAGTTGATCGGGCAGGCATCCGCCGCAACCCGTTCCACCCCTTCGGCAGCTTCGATACGGCGACTCTGGCGGGGCTTGCCTTCGGGCAGACGGTACTGGCCAAGGCCCTGCGGACTGCGGGCATGGGTTGGAACGGAGAGGAGGCCCACTCGGCGGTCTATGATGCGGAGAAAACGGCGGATCTTTTCTGCGAGATCGTCAACCGCTGGGACATGCACATCGGCGTGCCCGGGCGGGAGTAACCGCGCCGGGCACGCAAGGGGTCACTTTCAGGCCTGGCTCTTCGCCTCGACGGCGCCCTTGACCAGGGTTTCCAGCTCACCGGATTCGTACATCTGCAGAATGATATCGGACCCACCCACGAGTTCACCGCCGACATACAGCTGCGGAATGGTGGGCCAGTTGCCGAATTCCTTGATGCCCTGACGGATACGTTCATCCTCCAGCACATTGACGTAGGCGAATTCCACCTCGCATCCAGCCAGCGCCTGGGACGCCTTCATGGAAAAGCCACACTGGGGGAACTGGGGCGTACCCTTCATGAACAGGATGACGGGATGGGACTCCACCTGCTGCTTGATCGCCTGTTGCACTTCGTCCATTGCCACACACCTCGTAGTCTGCCGGCGCAACTGTCACGCCCGGTTTGGAATCTGGACTGAAATTGTACCACTTGCAGGCAATAGTATTCGTCCCCCTGCCGTTGCAAGAGCGCCAGCCCTTGTTAGACTCTCTGGCGATTGTTCCGGGCGAACGCCTTGCCCGGTTTCCGGTCCATCCAAGGACTGATACGACCATCATCACCCAGGAGCAGAGCATGAAACACGAACTGCCCGAGTTGCCCTACGCCAAGAATGCGCTTGAGCCGCACATCTCCCAGGAGACCCTGGAGTACCATCACGGCAAGCACCACAACGCTTACGTGACCAAGCTCAACGAACTGATCCCCGGCACAGAGTTCGAGAGCCTGTCGCTGGAAGACATCATCAAGAAGGCGTCAGGCGGCCTGTTCAATCAGGCGGCCCAGGTCTGGAACCACACCTTCTACTGGCACTGCCTCAGCCCCAATGGCGGCGGTGAGCCCAGCGGTGAACTGGCGGACGCCATCAAGCGGGACTTCGGCTCCTTCGAAGCCTTCAAGAAAGAGTTCACCGACAAGACCATCGCCAACTTCGGTTCCGGATGGGGCTGGCTCGTGAAGGACAAGGCCAGCGGCAAGCTGTCCATCCTGGAAACCGACGATGCCGACACCCCGGTCACCAAGGACTCGGTGGAACCGCTGCTGACCTGTGACATCTGGGAGCACGCCTACTACATCGACTACCGGAACGCCCGACCCAAGTACATGGAAGCGTTCTGGAACCTGGTGAACTGGGACTTCGCGGCCAAGAACTACGCCAAGGCCTGATCCCGACGCCTGCGCCCCGGTCTTCCCGGGGCGCATCGCCGGCACTGATTCTTGCCGCGACTGGCTGCACCACCCTATACTTTTCGGCCCGGCAGCTCCGTACGGCGCTGCCTTTTTCGTTCTGGAGTGGAGGAGCATGCAGCAGGCTCTGATGCAGACATACGGGCGCCTGCCCGTGAGCTTTCAGCGCGGCGAAGGCGCCTGGCTGTGGGATGACCAGGGCAACCGTTATCTCGACGCGCTATCCGGCATCGCCGTCTGTGGTCTGGGCCATGCCCACCCCGCGGTGACGGCCGCCATCCAGAAACAGGCGGCCCGCCTGCTCCACACCTCGAATCTCTATGGCATTCCCCTGCAGGAGCACCTCGCCGCCGCGCTTTGCGCCCACAGCGGGATGGGCAAGGTGTTCTTCTGCAACTCCGGGGCCGAGGCCAACGAGGCGGCCATCAAGCTGGCCCGCTTCCACGGTCATCAGCGGGGCCTGGATGTGCCGAAGATCGTGGTCATGGAAAACGCCTTCCATGGCCGCACCATGGCTACCCTTACGGCCACCGGCAACCGCAAGGCGCAACAGGGTTTCGGGCCGCTGCTGGAAGGGTTCGTCCGGATTCCCTACGACGACCTGAAAGCCCTGGACAAGCTGGCCACGACGCACGACGACATCATCGCCGTGCTGGTCGAACCGGTGCAGGGCGAAGGTGGTATTCGCGTTCCCGGGCCGGATTATCTGCCAGGACTGCGCGATCGCTGCGACGAGCACGGCTGGCTGCTGATGCTCGACGAGGTGCAAAGCGGCATGGCCCGCACCGGGCGCTGGTTTGCCTACCAGCACGCCGACGTCCTGCCGGACGTACTCAGCCTGGCCAAGGGTCTCGCCAACGGCGTGCCCATCGGCGCCTGCCTGGCGCGGGGCGCCGCCGCCAACGTGATGCAACCCGGCAGCCACGGCTCGACGTTCGGCGGTAACCCCCTGGCGGCAGCAGCCGCTCAGGCCGTGGTGGATACCATCGCCAAGCAATCCCTCACAGCGAGGGCAGCACAACTCGGCCAGCGGCTGCTGGTCGGCTTCCGGGACGCGCTGGAGAGCCACAGCGGTGTCGTCGACGTGCGCGGGCGCGGCCTGATGATCGGTATCGAACTGGATCGGCCCTGCGCGGAGTTGGTGAAACACGCCCTGGAGCGCGGCCTGCTCATCAATGTCACCGCCGGCAATGTGATTCGACTGCTGCCACCGCTCATCCTGAGTGACGCGGAGGCAGATGAACTGCTTGAGCGGGTGAACGATCTGGTACTTGGTTTCCTCGCGGAAGGCACCTGAAGGAGAGTCGTCATGCCTGTCCGTCATTTTCTGACACTCAACGATCTGCGCCGTGACGAGCTCGATTTCGTGCTCCGCCGGGCGTCGGAGCTGAAGGCCATGAAGCACGACGGCCGTGGCCACGAGAGCCTGCGTGGCAAGGTACTGGGCATGGTGTTCGAAAAATCGTCCACCCGCACCCGGGTCTCGTTCGAGGCCGGCATGGCACAGCTCGGCGGCAGCGCCGTGTTCCTGTCTCCGCGAGACAGCCAGCTCGGCCGCGGTGAGCCCGTGGAAGACACAGCCCGCGTGCTCTCTCGCATGCTCGACATCGTGATGATCCGCACCTTTGGTCACGACAAGATCGAACGCTTCGCAGAATACTCCCGGGTACCGGTGATCAACGGGCTGTCGGATGATCACCATCCCTGCCAGTTGCTGGCGGACATCCAGACATTCCTGGAACACCGGGGCAGTCTCGATGGCAAGACCGTGGCCTGGATCGGGGACGGCAACAACATGTGCAACTCCTGGCTGGAGGCTGCGGGCATTTTCGGGTTTCAGCTGAACGTGGGCTGCCCGGAGGGCTTCGAGCCTAGTGCCGGGATGGTTGCCCTGTCTGGCGGCAACGGCCAGGTCATGCGCGATCCCACGGAGGCGTGCCGGGGCGCACATCTGGTCGTCACAGACGTCTGGGCCAGCATGGGGCAGGAGGAAGAGCAGCGGCAGCGGGAGCAGGCCTTCAGGGATTACCAGGTCACCGCGGCCATGATGGCCGAGGCGTCGGATGACGCCATCTTCATGCATTGTCTGCCGGCCCATCGGGGTGAAGAAGTCTCCGCCGATGTCATCGACGGCCTGCAAAGCGTGGTGTGGGACGAGGCCGAAAACCGCCTGCATGCGCAAAAGGCATTAATGGAATTTTTGTTGCTGGGGACAGGGGATTAGCAGCGGACGGGAAAAGAGCGGTGCGTTACGGCCTGCGGCCTAACACACCCTACATGGCCGTGCCTCAGCGTAGGGTGCGTTAGCGCGCAGCGCGTAACGCACCGCGCGAATGGCAGCCATTCCCGCCCCTTCCCCGATGGCACAAACGCGGAGCGGGTGCGCCGCTCAGGGACCGTCAGCGACAGGGATGTCGCTGTCGAGCCTACAGGGACGTATCCACGGCGTGTCCCTGAGCGGCGTCCCCGCTCCGCGTTCCCCGATCGACACGACGTGACCAAGCATCGGAGCCCACATGGCCTTACCGACCCCGCGCACCCACACCTGGCAGGAAGTCTTCCTGACTTTCCTGCTGCTGGGGCTGCGCTCTTTCGGCGGGCCGGTGGCGCATCTGGGTTACTACCGGGAAACCTTCGTCCGTGACCGCCGCTGGCTAAACGATCACGACTACGGGCAACTGGTGGCCCTGTGCCAGTTCCTGCCCGGCCCCAGCAGCAGCCAGGTGGGCCAGGCCATTGGCCTGCAGCGTGCCGGCCTGCCCGGCATGGCCGCGGCCTGGCTGGCCTTCACCGCCCCCTCCGCCACCATCATGATCGGGCTCGCCCTGGGGCTGAACTGGGTGGACCCGGAAACCCTGCAACAGGCCGGCTGGCTGCATGGCCTCAAACTCGCCGCCGTCGCCGTTGTGGCCCATGCAGTCTTGAGCATGGCCCGCAGCCTCTGCCCCGACCTGCCCCGCGCCACCATCGCCGTGGTTGCCACTGGCGTCGCGCTCGTCTGGCCCAATCCACTGGGACAGGTCAGCGCACTGCTGGCAGGCGCGGTACTGGCGTTTCTCCTGCCCATGCCAGCTCCCGCTAACGTGGACGCCACACTAAAAAGCCCCATCAGTCGGCGGGGCGGGGTTGTGGCGCTGGGAGTCTTTGTCGCCGGGTTGCTGGGGTTGCCCCTGCTGGTACTACTTTCCCCCGGCGGCCTGCTCGGATTCGTGGACAGCTTCTATCGCGTCGGGGCACTGGTGTTCGGCGGTGGCCACGTCATGCTGCCGTTACTCGACCGGGAGATTGCCGCGCCAAGCGGCATTGACAGCCAGACCTTCCTGGCCGGTTACGGTGTCGCGCAGGCCCTGCCCGGCCCGCTGTTCAGCTTCGCCGGCTACCTGGGGGCCGAGGCCCTGCCCCACATGCCCATTGCCGCCGGCCTGATCGCCGTGGTCGCCATCTTCCTGCCGGGCACCCTGCTCCTGCTCGCCGCGCTGCCCTGGTGGCTGACCGTGGGTCGCAACCACGTGCTGCAGCGCGGGGTGTTCGGTATCAACGCCGGGGTCGTCGGACTACTCGCCGCCGTGCTCTGGAATCCCATCGCCGTCTACGGCATCACCGGCTGGCTGGACGTGGTGATTGCCGCACTGGCCTTCGCCGCGCTGTGGAGCGGACGCCTCCCGGTCTACCTGCTGGTGCCGCTGTGCGCCCTGGCCGGGTGGCTTATTCTCTGATCGGCACGCTGCTTGCTTGGTGATGTCGACCACCGATGCATGGGTAGGAGAGGCGGCGTGACCGAACGGGCAAAGGACATCACCGCAGCGCTGCTGCAGAGTCTTGGTAGGCAAGGCGGCAGCGGGACACCCCAGCGACGAGGCCTGGCGGATACCTGCGGCCGTGCCCCTGACCACGCCGATCCCTGGGCGCTCTACCAGCGTTACCAAACGGAAACATCGGTGGGCGACACCCCGGGGGAGGCGATCCGGGTGCTCAAGCTGGCGGCAGCCGCCGGCAGTCACGAGGCGCAGCTTGAACTCGGCAACCGCTATCGTCGCGGTGACGGTGTGCCGCAGGATCTCCACGCCTCCTGGAACCAGTACGTGACCGCGGCGCGGGCGGGCAACCTTGAGGCAATGACCAACCTGGGCGTGATGTACGATCAGGGCCAGACGGTGCCGCCGGACCCGGCCACAGCTTGCCGCTGCTATCGCCATGCCGCCGAGCGCGGGTTTGTCGTCGCGCAGTACAATCTCGCCATCATGCTGGCCGAGGGACTGGGCACCGAGCGTGATCAGAACGCCGCCTGCCAGTGGTTCGCGGCAGCAGCGAGCCAGGGCCATCAGCAATCCCGCGAGGCGCTGGAGTGGTTGCAGGGATTGATGGCTTCATCCTGAGGAGCCGTCGGCGCTGATCCCCAGCTTGCGCATTTTCTCCCACAGGTTCTTGCGGCTGATGCCGAGACTCTCCGCAGTGCTGGTGATACGACCAGCATGCCGGGCCAGCGCCCGGCGGATGTGGTCGCGCTCACAGTGTTGCAGATAGTCACTGAGACCCTCGCTGATCGCCTCGCCGGTCTCGACGACCTCGGCATCAAACAGATCGCCGGCATCAAGTATCTCGACATCGGCAAGCAGGATGGCGCGCTCCAGACAGTGGCGCAGTTCACGCAGATTGCCCGGCCAGGGCTGGCGCAACAGGGCCTGCTCGGCCTTCCGGGAGAGCCCCCGGGGCGGCGAGCCTGCCGCCAGCTCGTCCAGGAATCGGCGGGCAAACCAGAGAATGTCCTCCGGGCGCTCGCGCAGCGGCGGCAGGCGAACCTGTACTGTGTTCACCCGGTAGTAGAGGTCCTCACGGAACTCGCCCGCCGCGACCAGCGCCCGCAGGTCGCGATGGGTGGCGGACACCAGCGTCAGGGAGATATCGATGGGGGTCTCGCCACCCACCCGGGTGATCTGCCGCTCCTGGATCGCCCGCAGCAGGCGCACCTGCATGGGCAGGGGCATGTCGCCGATTTCATCCAGGAACAGGGTGCCACCGGCGGCCTGCTCGAACACGCCTCGCTTCATGCGCTGGGCGCCGGTGAACGCGCCGCGCTCGTGACCGAACAGTTCCGCCTCAAGCAGCGACTCGGTGAGGGCGCCGCAGTTCACCGCCACGAATGGCCGGGCAGCGCCGGCACCGTGTTCATGGAAATACCGGGCCGCATACTCCTTGCCGACACCCGATTCACCAACGATCAGCACGCTGGCGCCGGCAACGGCCAGACGGCGCAACTGCGCCTCAACCCGGCGCATGGCGGGTGCGACGCCGAGCCGCGGCGAATCGTCGGCGAGCGCGGCGGGGTCCCGGTCGTCGGGCTGCGCCAGTTCCCGGACCTTGCGCACCAGTTCGTCGAGATCAAACGGCTTGACCACATAGTCGGCCGCCCCCGCCTTGAGCAACGTCACCGCCGTCTCGATGGAGCCGTAGCCAGTGATGAAGATCACCGGCGGCAGTGAGGTGCCCAGCGCCCGCTGCAGACGCCGGAACAGGTTGTCGCCGGTCTCGTCCGGCAGCCGAATGTCGCTGATGAAGACCTGGTAGCCTCCGGCAGCCAGCGCCCGTTCGGCATCACCGGCGCGACGGAACCAGTCGACCCCGTAGCCTTCCATCTCGAAGCGGTCCCGCAGGGACTCGCCCATTATGGCGTCATCCTCAAGCAGGCAGAGCTTCACGATCAACATCCCGTTGCTGGGTCAGGGGGAGTTCCACCCGGAAGCAGGTCCGCCCCGGTTCACTGCGCACATCGATCCGGCCGCGCAGTTGCTGCACGATCTGGTAACAGACCCACAGGCCCAGGCCGACGCCGTCATCACCGGCACTGCTGGAGAACGGCTCGAACAGGTGTTCCATGCGGTGCTCGGGAATGTGCGCGCCGTCGTTGCACACGGTGATGCGCAGCGCGGTGGCTTCCCGCTGCAGCCAGCAGCCGACCTCGCCGGACGGGCCGGCGGCACGCACGGCATTGAGCATGAGATTGATCAGAATCTGGCGCACCGGCGTGGACGGTAATGGCACCGAGCCGGACAGATCCGCCTCCCAGTCCATCCGGACATCGGCGGCCCGTGGGTCACTCTGCACCAGGGTCATGACGTCGGCGACATCCTCCGGACGCAGGTCATGGCCCTGGAACCGCGCCTCCACCAGGAGGGCGCCGACGATATCCCGAACCTGCTCCAGCCCGCGCTCGACCAGGGAGAGCGTACGTTCGGTCACCGGGTCGGCATGACCGTGGCGGCGCTGTGTGGACAGCGCATTGAGCATACCGCCCAGGGGGTTGTTGATCTCGTGGGCGATTCCGGCAGTCAAGCGGCCCAACGCAGCCAACCGGTCCGCGCGCACCATTTCCTGCTCCAGGGCTTCCTTGTCCGCAAGCTGCCCCAGCATGTCGTGAAAACGGCCGCGGAGGCGGGCGATCTCGTCCCGCCCGGGGCGCGTCTCCACGCTCAGACCCTGCCGCAGCCGGCTTGGCGGTTCGTTGCCGATCCTGTCCAGGACACCGGCCAGTTCCTGCAGCGGGCGCGCCACGCGCATCCCCAGCCACCAGCCAATGGGCAGGATCAGCAACAGGATCATCACCGTAGTCGCGACCACCTGTTGAACGGCACCGCCGAAGCGGTCGAGAAATGCTGGCCGCTGGTATTCCAGCAGCACGCTGCCCACCGTACTGCCGTCGACCAGAACGGGAACGGCGACCAGCAGGCTGTTATCGTCCAACCAGCCGGCCCGGGTTGCGTCGTTGCCGGATGCGCCGGTGAGCCAATCCGCGGAGGGATAACGGGAATCCACCACCGCCGGCTCGCTGAGCACGCGAAAAACCTCCGGCCGGGTGGAGGCGAAAACCCGCCCCACGGCGTCGGTGACCGTAATCACGTACGGACGAAGCCCCTCGCCACCGGCCACGTCCATGGGGGCACGCAAGGTATCCCAGACCGTCCACAGGTCGTCGCGCAACATCGGCACCGCAACGCCCTTGGCCAGGACCCGGCCAAGGCTTTCACCGCTCTGCTGCATCTCGCGATCCATTTGCCGGTAGTTGTAGCCGAGCAGGGTCACGGTGATGACCACGACGGTCACCATCACCACCAGGGAGATGTTCAGCGGGACCCTGACCCGGTAACTCAACGCCTCGAGCATGATTAGCGATGTCCTGCCACCTCACGGCTTAGCGCGCCGATGGCGTCGTAGAGATCGGAGTTCACCTGGGTGAAACCATCCAGGTTGAGTCGCTCTAGCAATTCCCGGCCCACCGGATCATCACCCATGCCCAACAGCACCGCACGCAGGTCATCGCGCATGCTGGTGTCCGCGGCCGAGGTGGCGACGATGGGCGGAAAGCCGAAGGGCTCGGATCGGCTGACAATCCGCGTTCGTGCGGTCAGCTCGGGATCGATCCGGGACAGCGTGTCCCAGACGTAGCCGTCCACAGCACCGCCCTCGGCCAACCCGCCGGCCACCGCCTCCACCACCCGCTGGTGCCCCCAGGTGTAGAACGTGCGCTGGAAATGCTGTTCGCCACTGCTGCCCGCCTGCCGCAGAACGTACTCGGGGTACAGCCAGCCAGAATTCGAATTGGGATCGGCATAGGCGAAAATGCCACCCTGCAGATCAAGCAGGCTGCCGGTCTCAAGGTCGCTCGCCGGTACGATGAGGTACGAGCGGTACAAGGGCTCCCCGTTGTAGAGCGGCGTCAACAGCAGATCCAGCGCATCCCGGTGCTGATAGTAGGGAAAGCCGCATAGCCAGGCGAAGTCAATGCGGCCGCGCAGCGCCAACTCGATCACCTCGCCGTAACTGTTACGCCGCAGGAACTGCACCTCGCGGCCAAGCCGCTGTTCCAGGTAACCCCGCCAGCGGTCGAGAAAGCGCACCTGATCCTCGAGCATCACCGGCGTCAGCCCGATCCGTAGTGGGCGTTCCGAGGCCGTTACCGGTTGCACCACGACGCTCAGGGCCAGGCAAAGGAGGAGAGCCCAGAGGCGAGCCCGTTTTTTCGGTCGCGTTACCGAGCCGTAACATTCTCTCTCCGCTGCGTTACCGGTTGGAAACATCACCCGCCTCCACGAACCGCCTCTTCGATGATTGAAGGCTAATCCATGCGGCTGGCCCCGTTCTTGCTCCAGCTCAATGGAATCGGCCCGAGAGCCGACGTCAACCGGCCCGGTGAACATGACACGTCGAGACAATAATGCAAATCCGGGCCTGGAGGAGTATCAACCCATCGACGCATCCGAACCGCGCCTGCGGCTGGACGCGGCGAGCTGCCTCCCGGCCCGAGACACCCGCAGCGGCTGTAGCGCTTGCGTCACGGCGTGCCCGGCATCCGTACTGACGGTCACCGGCGCGGGGCCATCCCTGACCGGTGATTGCCTGGGCTGCGGCCAGTGTGTCCCCGTCTGCCCCACCGACGCCCTGCAGGTCGAGGGCTTTCCGGCGTTGCCCGCACCGGGGCAACCGGCGCCGTCCATCACCCGCGTGGAGTGCTGGCGCGTGCCCGACGGTGAGACCCGGCCGGGAACGCTTCGTGTACCTTGCCTCGGGGGCCTGGACACCGGTCAGCTTCTGACCCTGCAGCGTCTGGCCGGTGGCGAGCATCTCGCCCTGGTTGACCGCGGCTGGTGCTCCGACTGCCCGGCCCATGGCGACCGCCCCGGCCACCCGGCGCAGGCCGCGATCGCCCATGCCCACAGGCTGCTGGACGAGGGCAACGCCGACACGCCGCATCGGCCGCGCCTGAGCCGGGAACCACTGCCGCAGCGCATGGCCTGCCGGACCATACCCGGCCGGGATATGGAGGCCCGCGTGGGCCGGCGCCACTTCTTCCGTCGCCTCGGTGGGCATGCGGCAGTTTCCCACGCCGCCGCCACGACGACTTCCGATGCGCCACCCGAACCGCGCGCACTGGTGGACAAGCGCGTTCCGCGGGCACGCCGTCGCCTCTCCGGGGAACTCATGCTGGCGGTCGGATCACTGCCCTCATCAATTCTGCCGCGACTCACCGTCAACGCGGATTGCGAAGGGCACGGCATCTGCACCGCCGTCTGCCCGACTGGCGCGCTCGTACGGGAGGAAGAAAACACCGCCAGCCGCCTCGTGCTGGATGCCACCGCCTGTATCGCCTGCGGCTTGTGCCAGTCGCACTGCCCGGAGCAGGCCATCCGCCTGGCAAGCCAGGGCGGCGGCCAGGCGCTGACGGAACTCCAGCACATGGAACAGCGGGAGTGCCTGGACTGCGGCCGCCCGTTCACGGCGCGGAACAGCAACGAAGAGATCTGCCACCCCTGTCGCAAGTCCCGACGCTTTGCCGCCGCCGGCTTCGCCTTTCTCACGCAAGGCAACCCGGCGGTCTCGGACCAGAACCACGGAGGACAATCCGGATGAACGTACTCGAAAGCCTGATTACCCGTCGCCGCTTCCTGCAGGCCTCCGGCGCCGCCGGAGCCCTGGCCGCCGGCGGCATCGGTCTGCAGGGGCTTGCCCCGATCTCCCAGAGCCAGGCCCAGCGGCGCAGCGCCGGCGAGACCGTGGTGACCAAGAACGTCTGCCATCAGTGCCCGGCGCGCTGCGGCATCGACGTCTACACAACGGATGGCCGCGTTCATGGCATCTACGGTTCCATGAACAGCCCCATCGCCAACGGCAAGCTCTGCCCCAAGGGCCACCTGGGGACTTACATCCTCTACGATCCGGACCGCTACAAGGGGCCCATGCGCCGGACCAACCCCAACAAGGGCCGGGACGAGGATCCGCAGTTCGAGTCAATCTCCTGGGAGGAGGCACTGGATATCGTCGCCGGGCGCCTCAACAACCTGCGGGACAACGATGAATCCCACCGCTTCGCCATCCTCTACGGGCGCGGCTGGGGTGCTTCCTGCGCCGGGCTGCTGGGCACCTTCGGCCAGCTCTACGGCTCACCCAACACCGCCCTTGGCCACTCCAGCATGTGCTCCGACGGCTCCATGGTGGCCAAGGGGCTGACCGACGGCAACGAGGCATACAACGCCTACGACTACAAGAACGTCAACTATCTGCTGAACTTCGGTGCCGGCTTCCTGGAGGCGTTCCGCCCCTATAACTATCTGATGCAGGTGTGGGGGCACATCCGCACCAAGAGCCCGAAGACCCGCGTCACCGCCATCGACGTGCATGCCAATGCCACCAACGCGGCGGCCGACCGCAAGCTGCTGATACGCCCCGGCACCGACGGCGCCATGGCGCTTGCCATCGCCCACGTGATCCTCACCGAAGGCCTCTGGGACAAGGAATTCGTCGGTGATTTCCGCGACGGGCGCAACCGCTTCGAGAGCGGCGAGGTCATCGACGGTGACACCTTCAACCAGCGCTGGGTCCACGGCCTGGACGTCTGGTGGAACGAGGAACTCAAGGACCGCACCCCGGAGTGGGCCGAGGAGGTCACTTCCATCCCGGCGCGTCACATCCGCGAGGTGGCCCGGGAGTTCGGCACCACCCGCCCGGCCATGGCGATCTTCGAGCGCGGGCCAACGGCGCACTCCAACGGCACCTGGAACGGCATGGCCATCCACGCCCTGAACGCCCTGGTCGGCGCGCTGTTCGCCGAGGGCGGCATGTTCTACCAGATGGGACCGAGCTACGGCCCGCTGCCGGCGAGTGCCGGCGACTACATGGACGACCACGCCCAGCGCGTCCGCGAGCGCATCGCCAGCGGCGAGTTGCCCCGGATCGACATGAAGGGCACAGATCGCTGGCCCCTGGCGCGAAACATGATGCAGGAGATCGGCCCGAACCATCACAAGGGCGACCCCTACAAGCTCGACACGGTGATGTTCTACCTCAACAACCCCATCTGGACCGCGCCGGACAGCAAGGCCTGGGAGGAAGCCTTCAAGGACATCTTCGTCATCGAGACGTCACCCTTCCCCAGCGAATCCGCCAAATACGCGGACATCATCCTGCCGGACCATACCTACCTGGAGCGGCTGCAGGATGCGCCGAGCTACCCCTTCGAGGGCTGGCCAATTACCACGCTGCGCACGCCGGCGGTGGACCCGCTCTACGACACCAAGGTGTTCGGCGACACGCTGATCGAGATCGGCAAGCGCATCAACGGCTCCATGAGCGAGTACTACCAGGCGCTGGACAACACGGAAAACGTACTCCGCCATCTGGCCGAGGGGTTCCGGGACAACCCGGGCAGCAACGGCGTCAATGACTTCGAGTCATGGAAGCGTGAGGGCGTCTGGTACAAAAAGCCCTACCACTGGCGCCAGCGCCGCGGCGTTTTCTACGAGTGGGACGGGGAAGGCTACAACCGCCGCATGTCGCCGTCGGAGGTCAGGGAAAAACTGCTGCGCACGCCCAGCGGCCGCTTCGAGTTCGTCTCCGGCAAGCTGGAACAGTATGCCGACTACGTGGCGCAGGAGTTCGGCATCCCGGCAGAGCGGGCCGGCATCATCCAATGGGTGGCACCGGAACATCCCGGTGGTGGTGACCTGTACTTCTCCACCCCCAAGACCGCCATGCATGCCGAGGGGCGCGGGGCAAACATTCCCCACGCCATCTCCCTGCTGCAGCCGGTGATGGGCGGTCGGCGCACCGTCTACCTGGAGATTCATCCGGAGACCGCCCGCGCCCGGGGCATCCGCAGCGGAGACCGGGTGAAGATCCGCTCCGAGCTTGGCGAGATCGAGGCCTATTGCCGCTATTTCGAGGGCACCCGCCCGGACACCGTGGTGCTGCCCATGGAGCATGGCCACTGGGCCCAGGGCCGCTGGGCCGAGAGCCGTAAGCCCGGCCACTCCGGCGAAATCACGGTGAACCGCTCGGACCGCATTTCCGGTCTCGCCAGTTACTACACCACCAAGGTCAGCGTGGAGCGCGCCTAGGCGCACCGCCCCAAACACAGGAGTAGAGACAATGCCAAAGTGGGGAATGGTCATCGACCTGGACAAGTGCACCGGCTGTCAGGCCTGCACCACGGCCTGCGCCATGGAGAACAACACCCTGCCGGGTGAATCCTGGCAGGACGTGCTTTTCTACCACGAGGGGAAATACCCCAATACCTCGATCAAGTGGTTCCCGCGGCCCTGCATGCAGTGCGAGAACCCGTCCTGCGTCCACGTCTGCCCGACCCGGGCCACCTACAAGACCGACGACGGCGTGGTGCTGATCGACTGGAACAAGTGCATCGGCTGCAAGTACTGCATGATCGCCTGCCCCTACGGCGTGCGATTCTACGCCGACGAAAAACCGCTGCTGGAGCCAGACATCCGCCAGGCCTTCCCGGGCAGCGACGGCCAGATGTGGAGCCCGCCCTTCCAGAACCCGGAATCGGACTGGAGCAAGGGTATCGGCATTCAGCCCAGGGGCGTCGTCTCCAAGTGCACCTTCTGCTACCACAAGATAAGCAAGGCGCCGGCCGGGGTCGCCGATCTCGACGAGGATAATCCCGATCTGGTCGAGTACGTGCCCGCCTGTGTGCGCACCTGCGCCCCCAAGGCACGCTACTTCGGCGACCTGGACAACCCCGAGAGCAAGGTCAACGAGCTGATCGCCAACAAGCGCGGCACCCGGGTTTTCGAGCATACCGGCAACAAGCCGCAGGTCTATTACCTGGGTGAGCACGGCACCGTGCCCAAGTTCGAACCCCAGTTCGACGACCAAGCCTGACGAGGAGACTGACCCATGAGCGTCACAGCAGAACAGATTCCCGGTGGGCCGCGCTACTCGGGCAACACCCTGACCGCCACCATGATGCTGGCGGTCGGCGTGATCGGCCTGATCATCGGCCTGATCGCCGCCTGGCCCAAGTTCATCCACGGTGGCGCCGCCCTCTCCCAGGGCAGCGACATGATGTGGGGCCTGCCAGTGGTGACCTACGCCTTCCTGGCCCTGTCGTCCTTCGGTGTGAGCATGGTTGCTGGCGTCGGCTCCGTGTTCCGCATTGAGGGCTGGGATCGTATCGCGCCCCGGCTCTTTACCCTGGCTCTTGGCCTCAGCATCGGCGCCCTGGCAGCGCTGGCGCTGGAGCTGGGTCACGCCTTCCGCACCCTCTGGGCCATCCCGCTGAACATGCAGGTGCGCTCGCCGATGCTGTGGATGGGGGCCTTCTGGGGTGCCTACGTGGTGTTCCTGGGCTGGCTGCTGTTCCGGCTGCGGGAGGTGGACATCCGCGACAATACGGTGCGGCTGCTCTCCATCGCCATCGTGCTGACTTGCGTCGGCGCGCTTTTCACCCAGGGCCTGGTCTACGGAATGATGATCATGCGCCCGGTCTGGTACGGCGCGGCAACGCCGCTCTACTACTGGGTGGGTTCCGTCGTCACCGGCCTTGCCATGGCGCTGCTCTTCCTCAACATCACCCACCGATTCAGCCATGACGGTCTGTCGGAGGCCAAGCAGCGGGTCATGCAACAGCATCTGCCGGTGATCTTCCTGGTGGCGCTGATCGGCTACGCCATCGTGGTCGCAAGCCGCACCACCGCAGGGCTCTGGTCCAGTGCTGAAGGCGTGCAGATCGTCTACCAGTACATGGTGGGCTCGCCGCTGTTCTGGTTCGAGGTGCTGGTCTGCCTGGCCCTGCCCCTTGCACTGATGAGCATGGCCAAACTTCGGGGCAACCCCCTGGTGCAGGCCGCCGCCGGCGCCCTCGCAATCATCGGCATTTTCATTGCCCGCTACGAGTTCATCATCGGTGGACAGCTGGTGCCCCTGTGGAAGGGCAGCTGGGTCCCGGCCCTGGTGGAATACAGCCCCAACAGCGTGGAATGGGGCATGTTCCTGATCGGGGTCTTCCTGTCCATTACCGTCTACGCCGCCGGTGACCGGTTCTTCAACACCGGCCCCCACGCGGGCGACTGAGGGAGCAACATCATGGCGGCAACCGCACTCAAGCGCACCAGCACGCGGCCTCCCGCCGCCCCCGCACAGCGGGCGCAGGCCCGGGCGGCATGCTACCTGAACCTGGCGCAGTGCCTGCGCCCACCCCACGACCCGGCGCTGGTTGCGGCCATGGGCAGCGACCTGGTCCCGGACCTGCGGGAGGCGCTGGTCACGCTCGGCGACCCACCCGAGCTGCGCGAGTCGGTCCGGCGGCTTGAGCAGGCCCTGGCGGAACCGGGTGCCGGTGATCGTCTGCTGCGGGACTACACCTGGCTTTTCCTGACGCCACCCTACCGGGTGGACCTCAACGCCGGGCTCTACCTGGACGGCGCCCTGATGGGGCCGAGCGTCCAGCAACTGGTGCAGCTCTACCGGCGACACGGCGTCGAGAAAGGGAGCGCCTTCCATGACCTGCCGGATCACATCGCCCTGCTGCTTGAGTTCTCTGCCATGCTGTGGGCGAAAGCCGCCGAATCGCTGCAGGGCGGGGACAGGACGCAGGCGGAGTCCATGCTGCGCGACCAGGCCTGGCTGCTGGCCCGTCACTACCTGGGCTGGATGTCCACCCTCGCCACGCGCATTGATGCCGTCGGCGAAGGGCGCACCGGCGCAACGGTTTACGCCGGGCTGACGGCACTGGTCACGGCCATCGCGGAACTGGAATTCGCCGACATCCGGCACCTGCTGGCAGCGGAGGACACAGGCCCGACACCGCAGGCGATGGTGCGTCAGGAATTACCCCCGGTTCCGCCGAGACAGGCCGTGTGCGGCGGCTGCGGGGAGCCATTTACGCTTCAGGGGGAGCGGGCCGCCATTCACGCCCGGCTTGAGGAGGCCGGACTGGACGCTTCCCATGTCGCCATCTGCAAGCGTTGCGGCACGGGCTGAGGGCGCGGTCCAACTGGCGCTCCCGGACGATTCGGCGGCAACTTGCCAAGGATCAAGGCCACGTTACCCCATCATGGCTTACCCTAGTGCAGTAAGTACTGTTCATCACGTCAACAGAGGCGATACCCATGGCAACGGATGTAGTGATCTGTGCGCCCGTGCGCACGCCCATCGGCACCTATGCCGGCACGCTCAAGGACATGCCCGCCGCCGACCTGGGCGGGATTGTTGCCAGGGAGGCGCTGAACCGCGGCGGCATCAGCGGTGAGCGGCTGGATTCGGTGATCATGGGTAACGTGATCCAGGCCGGCAACCGCATGAACCCCGCACGGCAGGCGGCCATTCACGGCGGCGTGCCGGTGTCGGTCCCGGCGCTCACCGTCAACCGGGTCTGCGGGTCCGGCGCCCAGGCTATCGCCTCGGCGGCCCAGGAGGTGCTTGTCGGCCACGCGCACTGCGTTCTTGCCGGCGGCTTCGAGAACATGGATCGCGCGCCCTATCTGCTTGAGAAGGCTCGCTGGGGCTACCGCATGGGCGATGCGAAAATGCTCGACTCCATGCTCTACGACGGCCTGCATGATGCCTTCTCCGGCAAGCATTCCGGTTGGCACACGGAGGATCTGGTCAAGGAGTACAGGATCAGCCGGGAGGATCAGGACGCCTGGGCGGCCCGCTCCCAGCAACGCTTCTCGAAGGCCCAGGCCGAGGGCCACTTCGATACCGAGATCACGCCGGTGGAGGTGCCCGGGCGCAAGGGCCCGACAGTGTTCGCCAAGGACGAGCACAACCGGGCGGACACCACCGTCGAGAGCCTGGCACGGCTGCGCGGCGCCTTCCGTGAAGATGGCACGGTCACCGCCGGCAACGCCCCGGGCCTGAATACCGGTGCCGCCGCCATGCTGGTGGCCGATCGCGCATCGGCGGAGGAACACGGTCTGCAACCGGTGGCACGGCTGGTGTCCTGGGGTATCGGGGCAGTGGAGCCGGGAATGTTCGGCATCGGCCCCGTCCCCGCGGTACACCAGGCGCTGGAACGGGCCAACTGGCGCGTCTCCGACGTCGACCGGGTGGAGATCAACGAGGCGTTTGCAGCCATCGCCCTGGTGGTGCTGCGGGAAGTGGGCTTCCCCGAGGACATCGTCAACGTCGAGGGCGGCGCCATCGCCCACGGCCACCCCATTGGCGCCACTGGCGCCGTGCTCACTGTGCGCCTGCTACACGCCATGCGCAGGAGTGGCGAGCGCAAGGGCATCGTGACGCTATGCATCGGCGGTGGCCAGGGCATCGCGCTGGCACTGGAGCGGTTGTAACCGGATTCGCCACGCGGGCTGGCGATGGTGCGGGACCGCTTTACCCGCACCATCTACCAGCCCGCTCCCGTCGAGGCCGCAAGACTAGGGGCTTGCGGCCCGGTCCAGTGGCACCTCGCCAGATGACACCGGCCGATCGTCGTCCACCCGCTCACTGTAACGGTCCACGAGATAGTCGGCGCAGTCCCGCGTCAGCAGGGTGAATCTCAGCAATTCCTGCATCACGTCCACCATCCGGTTGTAGTACGGGGAGGGCTTCATGCGCCCCGCCTCATCGAACTCCTCGTATGCCTTGGGTACCGACGACTGATTGGGAATAGTGATCATGCGCATCCAGCGACCGAGGATGCGCATGTTGTTCACGGCATTGAAGGACTGCGAGCCTCCGCAGACCTGCATGACGGCCAGGGTGCGCCCCTGGGTGGGCCGGATACCGCGGTAAGCGAGCGGCAGCCAGTCAATCTGGCTCTTGAGGATACCTGTCATGTTGCCGTGGCGTTCCGGGCTGCACCAGACATGGCCTTCCGACCATTCAGAGAGTTCACGCAGTTCAACGACCTTGGGATGGTCGGCGGACACATCGTCCGGCAGCGGTAATCCGGATGGGTTGTAGATACGGGTCTCCGCACCAAAGCGTCCCAGCAACCGGGCGGCCTCTTCAGTGAGAAACCGGCTGTAGGAGCGATCACGCAGGGATCCATACAGCAGCAGTATGCGTGGAGCATGACTGGACGCAGGCGGACGTAAACGGCTCAGGTCCGGAGTATCCACATACTGCTCGAGAAGATTGGGTATCTCGTTGTTCATATTGCTCCTTTCCGCATTGGCACGAGCAGCACCGGCCGGTGCGCCCCATGACAGACGGCTTCGGCGGTGCTACCCAGGAGTAGATCCGGAATAGCACCGCGACCACGCTTGCCGATGATGGTGAGTTCCGCCGGCAGATGTCGGGCGAGTTCTACAATAACTGTGCGTGGATCACCATCCAGAACACGGGGTTCCGCATTGGTGATGCCTTCGGTCACTGTCGCGAGGTGGGCCCTGGCATCAGCGATCTCCCGGTCGCAGCCCTCACTGGCGCAAGTTGCAGTCGCGGCGATCGCTTGCCTCATGCGTGGCGCAATGGCGCGAGAATACTGCTCCGCCGCCTCGGCCGCGGGGGAACCGTCCGTGGCCAGCAAGAGGATTCCGGAACGGTCGGCAGCACTGCCCTCGCCAACCGGCTCAAGCCACAGGGGCATGGAAGTCAACCTCGCGGCGTCCATGGCCGTACTGCCGAGAAAAAAGCGATACACCCGGGTATGACCCTGGCTGCCGAGGAGGATGAGGTCGGCATCCACTTCCCTGGCTGCAGCGACCACCTCCATGCCGGGCTCGCCAACGCGCACCTGGGTGTCCACTGAATAACCCATTTCCGCGAGCATGGCGGCCTCGCCGCGCAGTCGTTCTTCATAGTGCTCGCGGTGCCCAACTTCCGGCACCGCCGGATAGCGCGAGCTGAGTACGTAAACGAGAGTCGCTTGTTCCGCGCCCAAAGCGCGCAGGTCTTCCAGCCTGGCCTTCAATACGGGCCAGGCAGGAGAAAAATCAACGGCAACCAGTGCATGTCTGAACATTTGGCTATTTCTCCTTGCCCGCCGAAAGCCCCACGCCCTCGACGAACAGGCGTTTCATGCCAAAAAAACCTTGCAGTCGGATAATAATCGCTTCCTCGATCTGCAGCGCCCTCGGCAGGTAAACAGCAACCCCGTCGACGACCTGCCTGGTACAATCCGCGTTAGCGCCTGGCGCCCCCGGCTCCGCCATCGGGACACCAGCGGTACCGCCACAACAGCCGTGGCGCGGCGAGATCCGCAGTGTCACCGCACCACCTCTGTCGACAAGCCACGTCCTGGCCTCGGTTGACAAGCGGATTACGCCCATGGCCTAGCCGCTCGCCGGCTCGGGTTCGGCAGCTGGAAAGTGGTGCCGCGTGCGATTGGCGATGCGCACCAGGGCCAGCATCAGTGGCACCTCGACCAGCACACCGACCACCGTCGCCAACGCCGCGCCCGACTGCAGACCGAACAACGCTATGGCCGCCGCCACGGCCAACTCGAAGAAGTTGCTGGCGCCGATCATGGCACCAGGCGCGGCTACGTTATGGGGCACTTTCCAGGCCTTGGCCCAACCATAGGCGATAAAGAAAATCAGGAAGGTCTGGATGATCAGCGGTATGGCGATCAACACGATGTGGAGCGGATTGTTGAGGATCACCTCGCCCTGAAAGGCGAACAGCAGCACCAGGGTCAGGATGAGCCCCACCGGTGTGACCAGTCCGATCCGCTTCATGAAGACGTTATCGAACCACTCGATGCCGCGCTTGCGGATCAACAGCACCCGGGTCAGGTAACCTGCAGTCAGGGGAATGACGATGTAGAGAAACACCGACAGGGCCACTGTATCCCAGGGTACGATGATGTCCGACAGGCCCAGCAGCAGCATCACGATGGGGGCGAAGGCGAACAGCATGATGATGTCGTTCACCGAGACCTGCACCAACGTGTAGGCGGCGTCACCCCGGGTGAGGTAACTCCAGACGAACACCATGGCGGTACACGGGGCAGCACCCAGCAGGATGGCGCCGGCAAGGTACTCCCGAGCAAGCCCCTCAGGAATCAGTGGCGCGAAGATCACCATGAGGAACAGCCAGGCGATGGCGAACATGGTGAACGGCTTGATCAACCAGTTCACCGTGGTGGTGATGATAAGCCCCTTGGGCTGACGGCCAACGCCAAGGATGGAGCTGAAGTCGATCTGCACCATCATCGGAAAGATCATGGCCCAGATGAGGATCGCCACCGGTATGGAGACCTGGGCGTACTCGAATTGCGCCAGGGCCTCGGGCACCGCGGGGGCGAACTGCCCGAGTGCGATACCGAGCACGATGGCGAGCCCGACCCAGACGGACAGGTAGCGCTCGAACAGGCCCATGCCCTTCTTGATGTCCGGCTCGTCAACGGCGGCGCTGGCAGTGTTGGTCTGGTTGGTCATGAGCGTAACTCTTCCTGCAGCAGATCGCGTACTCGCGCGCTTATATCATCTCGAACCGCCCGGAACTGTGCGGTGATCTCCTCCTCTGTCCCGGTTGCCCTGGCCGGATCCGGCAGCGGCCAATGCACACGACGCACACCCGGCGGCAACACCGGACAGTGCTCGTCGGCGTGGCCACAAACCGTCACGACAAGAGTCGCGGCACCCAGCATCTCATCCGTCAGTCTGGTGGAGTCCTGGTGGCTGATATCGATTCCCACCTCGTCCATGGCGGCGATAGCCCGAGGATTCTTGCCGTGGGCCTCGATGCCAGCGGACTGCACAGTGGCGGCAGATCCGGCGATTGCCCGGGCGAAACCCTCGGCCATCTGTGACCGGCAGGAATTGCCGGTGCACAGGAAGAGCACGTTCAGGGGGGTGTCAGACATATTGCCTCACTCACAGGAGATGGATGGGCGATTGGGCATGGCGGCCAGACGTTGGCGGATATCCGCCAACGCATCTGCGTGGTAAGCAGCCTCAAGAACTTCAATGGTCCACTGCGGCAACGCCGGATGCAGGCGGTAATGCACCCATTGGCCGCGCCGCTCATCCTGCACGATTCCCATGTCACGTAGCTGGCCGAGGTGCCGGGAAACGCGGGGCTGGGACAGATCCAGTGCGTGCACAAACTCGCAGACGCACAGACGCTGTTCGGCGAGCAGGAGCAGCAGGCAGCGCAGACGCGTGCCATCCGACAAGGCTTTGAAGAATTGCTCTGGCACAAACATATCTGTTTATCCGTATATCCGATTATTCAAATTACCAGATTTTCGCTTCCGGGTGAATTGGTGACTTCCGTTTCATGAATTTTTGATGACCGTGCCCGCCCGAAATGGAACTGCAACATACGGATGTGATGATTGCGGCGGTCAAACAACGCCATGTCGCTTTTGCACAACAGCGAACGGGCTTGTCTGGCTCCTATTGCCGACCGCAGACTTCGCTGGAGAACGATTAACATGAAGATTCGCCCTTACACAACGACCGCCGGCTCCGCACTGGCGTTGGCGGCGCTGCTTGCCGCCGGGAATGCCCAGGCCATCGAGGCATCCGTGTCCGGACAGGTTAACCGGGCCATTGTCTACGCCGATGACGGCGAAGACACCAACTCGGCCTTCGTCGACAACCAGAACAGCAACTCCCGCTTCCGCTTCACCGGTTCGGCGGAAATGGTGCCCGGTATCCGCGCCGGCATCCTGGCCGAATTCAGCATGGTGACCGGTAGCTCGTCCGCATTCTCCATCGAAGAGCAGGACGACGGCTTCGGCTTCGGTCGCCGTCATATGGATGCCTTCTTCAGTGGCGACTTTGGTGCAGTGCGTCTTGGCCAGGGTTCCGGCGCCGCCGATGGCGGCGTGGAAGTCGACCTGTCCGGCACCAGTGTTGTGCAATGGGTCGGCGCAGCGGACATCGGTGGCGGGGTGAACTTCCGCGACGAGGATGGCGGTTTTGGCCCCACCATCGGCGCCGTCACCAACTCCTTCGACTTTGAAAGCCGCTATCAGCGCATCCGCTACGATTCACCGGCTTTCGGCCCGCTGAGCCTGGCCGGCTCCTTCGGCAAGAAGGGCGGTGCCGGTGACGACACCACGGAGTTGGCATTGCGCTACAACGCCGACTTCGCCGGCGTCGGCAGGCTCGGCGCCGCGCTGGGTTATTCCAACCGCTCCATTGGTGGCGACATCGGCTCGGTGGAAACAGTCGGCGGGTCGGTTTCCTTCCTGCATGACACCGGTTTCAACGTCACCCTCGCCTATGCGCAGATCGAGGATGACAACGAACTGGACGCCGATAACACCTACATCAAGATCGGCTACACCACGGGTGTGCACTCGGTGGCGCTGGACTATGGCGTCACCAGCGACCTGGGCGCCGAGGGCGATTCGGAATGGTTCGGCCTTGGCTATGTCTGGCGTCCCATTGGCTGGGCAGAACTTTACGCTGGTGCCAAGATCCACAGCCACGACGATGTCGGCGATCAGAGCTTCGACGACATCACCATGGTGACCACCGGCACCCGGCTGCGCTTCTGACCGCAACCCTCTCACTGATCAACGCCATGGCTCGGGATGTCATCCCGGGGCATGGCGTTTTCGTTTATCGCATGCACCGATGCGCGTAACATTCCACGCATGACGGAGAACCACCAGTGACAAGCAAACTGTGTACTGCCGGCCTGCTACCGTGCCTGGCCCTGCTCCTTGCCGGCTGCGCCGGCGACCGTTTCGAATACACGCCGGTTGGCGAAATGCAGGAAGGCCCGGGCATGTTTACCGGCGAATCCGGCGAGGCAATCTTCAGCCTGCGCCGCGAGCCGGGGGCCGGTACGGCCGGTGACAGCGATCCGCCGGGCGACTATTCCGAATTCCTTGAGTACCAGGCGTTTCGGGACTGGAAAGATAACAACGCCAATAGTGACGAACACCGGGAATTCCAGCTCTGGCGAGAGTGGCGGGAGCAGCGCACGGCACGATGAAGACCCCCCGCAAGGCGCCATCCCCTCCACGTAATGGCCACCCTCCAGTGGGCGGAATCGTGGCCCGTCTACAGAGCATGCGCGAGAGCCTGCGGCGCACCGGTCAGCGTATTGCCGATTACATCATCGGCCACCCCCAGGACGTCATCCACATGTCCGTGACCGAACTGGCACAGGCATCGGGCGCCAGCGAAGGCAGCGTGGTAGCGCTCTGCAAGCAACTGGGCGCCAGCGGTTTTCAGCAGATGAAGATCATCCTGGCACAGGAACTGGTCCAGCCGGTGCAGTTTATCCACGAGGACCTGGATCCGTCGGATCAACCCCAGGCGGTAATCGAGAAGATATTCAGCAGCGACATCCAGGCGCTGCGGGACACCATGGAGGCGCTGGATGCCGACGCCCTGGCCCGGGCGGTGGACGCCATCGTCGCAGCGGAACGGGTGGAACTCTACGGCATCGGCAGCGCGGCCCCCATCGTCGAGGATGCTGGCTATCGCATGTTGCGGATCGGCCTGAACTGCAAGGTGGTGGTGGATTCCCACGTCCAGAGCATCAGCGCAGCGCTCACCAATCCGCGGGTCGCCACGCTCACCGTCTCC
Source organism: Natronocella acetinitrilica (assembly GCF_024170285.1). NCBI lineage: Bacteria > Pseudomonadati > Pseudomonadota > Gammaproteobacteria > Chromatiales > Ectothiorhodospiraceae > Natronocella > Natronocella acetinitrilica. The sequence continues at coordinate 150,434 of NZ_JALJXV010000010.1, read as the reverse complement.
CACTCCGGCAGCACCCACGAAACTCTCGCAGCTACGCGGCTTGCCAAGGAGGCGGGAGCCACGACCATCTGCATTACCAATTTCGGCAAATCGCCGATTCAGGCCTACGCCGACATCGTGCTCTACACCATGGCCCGGGAAACGCAGTTCCGCACCGAGGCCATGACCAGCCGCATTGCCCAGCTTGCAGTCGTCGACGCATTGATCGCAGCGCTTGCGCTACGTGACTATGAAGGTGCCGCCGACACCATTCGGCGGACATCGGAAGTGCTGTCCATCAAGCGCTATTGATGAACCGCCCCGGCGTATTGGTGGCCTCCGTCGGGGCTGTCGCCAGGCCCGGATAGCGCAGCAGTCCCGCCGGCGTTGAGGCATGCACACAGGCGCCGCTGCCCACCAGCAGACAAGGGATACCAAGCCGCGCCGCGCCACGAAAATCCGTGTCGGCGTTATCACCGATCATGGTTGCGGCGGCCGCCGAAATGCCCAGGCGACGCAACCCTTCCTCGAGCAATGGCGTTTCCGGCTTGCCGAATATCATGCTCGGCTCGACGCCAGAGCAGGCCACCACCGCCTGCATCAGGGCACCGGTTTCCGGCACGATCTCGGGGGGCATCGCACCAGGATGCGTCAGGTCAGGGTTTGTCACCATCAACTCCGCGCCATGGCGCAGCATGTTCGCCACCTGACACAGTCGGCGATAACCAAACCGGACGTCCCGGGCCAGCAACACCAGATCAGGTGAATCCTCTCCCAACTGCAAGCCCAGATTACGCGCGAGGCGATGCAGTGATGTACTCCCGAGTAGGAGAATACGCAGCCCCGGCCGGTGTTCGGCCAGCCAGCGCACGGCGGTCTCCCCTGCCAGCAGGATCTGTTCCGGGGATACCGGTAACCCCATGCGATTGAGCTTGCGGGCCAGCCCGCTGGCAACGTCGGTGGAGTTGTTGGAGACGATAACAAAGCGCCCCTCCACGGCGGCAAGGAGTTCGGCCGCGCCAGGCAGTGGACGGCCGGCGGCTACCAGTGTGCCGTCCATGTCCAGCAGGAAGCCGTCTGCCGCATCCAGCCAGGCCGGTCGCCGGAATTCTGTTGCCGCCACATTCATTGCCGTTCTAGATACCATCGCAACCCCCTGAGTTCGCGGGACTATAGCGAATTTAATCGCGATTGAAAATTTCTCATTTATTTTTATTTTCGTCTGACGAAAGTTCATATTCCTGTCACAACAGCTGGGTAGAGTGCAGGGCCTGAGCAGTAGGCACACGCCGACGGAGGCCCGTCATGCTGGAAATTCGCGACCTCGAAAAGCGCTTCGGCGACACCACGGCGCTGGACAGGATCTCGTTGACCATCCGCGAAGGCGAGATGGTGGGCATCATCGGTCGATCGGGGGCGGGCAAGTCCACGCTGCTGCGAAGCATCAACCGCCTGAACGATCCCAGTGGCGGCGAAATACTCTGGCAGGGCGAAACCGTCACCGGCGTGAAAGGCAGTGCCCTGCGCGCCTGGCAGCGCCAGTGCGGCATGATCTTTCAGCAGTTCAATCTGGTGCCGCGGCTCGATGTGCTCACCAATGTATTGATGGGCCGGCTGAGCTACCGCAATACCGCCATGACCGTGCTCAAGCTCTTCACCCGCGAAGACCGGGCCATGGCCATCATGACGCTGGAGCGCGTCGAAATGGCCGCCTTTGCCCTGCAGCGCGCCGACACCCTATCCGGTGGGCAGCAGCAGCGCGTTGCCATTGCCCGGGCGCTGGTGCAGCAACCATCGCTCTTGCTGGCCGACGAGCCTATCGCCTCACTGGACCCGCGCAGTGCTCGCAGAGTCATGGAAATTCTGCGTGCCATCAATCAGGAGGACGGCATCACCGTACTCTGCAACCTGCACACGCTGGACACGGCGCGCCAGTACTGCGACCGGGTGGTGGGCATGCGCGCGGGCAGCGTGGTTTACGACGGCGCGCCGGACGGCCTGGATAACGCCACCGTCCGCGCCATCTACGGCGCGGAAGACGACGCCGATTTCGACGAAGGCGTCACTTCTACAAGTATCCCGTCCCGGCTGCCCGCCGGGGAGGCCCAGCGCAAGGTCGGCTGAGATCGGCCGCGCCATGACTTGACCCTGAAACCTGGAACGGAGATTCGATCATGAGCATGCAATTACGCATCACCCACTCCTGCCTGGGCGTTGCCCTCGGCACGGCACTGCTGACCGCGGCAACGTCGGCCTCCGCGTGGCAGGATGAATACCCCAGTTTCCGCTACGGCGTGCAAAGCGTGGAAACCCAGGGGGCCGCCCTCACCCGCTACCAGGGCTTTGACGCCTACGTGCAGGAAAAGCTCGGTGTCGACCTGGATCTTTACCTCTCATCCGAGTACGCCGGCGTCATCCAGGCCATTGCCTCGGGACAGATCGAAGTCATGGACATGGGCGCCAGCGGCTATGCCGCCGCCTGGATCGAGACCAACGGCAACGTCGAGCCGCTGGTAGTGCCGCAGGAAGAGGACGGCTCCATTGGGTACTACGCGGTGATGTTCGTCCGGGCCGACAGCGACTACGAGAGCATCGAAGACCTCGCCGGCGCCAACTTCGCCTGGGCAGACCCCAACTCCGCCTCGGGTTACCTGTTCCCGCTGGTAAGCCTGCGCGGCATGGGCATCGAGCCCGAGGATCACTTTGGCAACGTGGTGTTCTCCGGTGGCCACGAGCAGAGCATCATCGGCGTGCTCGACGGCGCCTACGATGCCGCCGTGACCTGGACCAACGATGTCGAGGCCCATACTCGCGGCGGCATCCACATGATGCTGGAGCGCGGTGTGCTGGACGCCGACGACATCCGCATCATCTGGGTGTCCGACCTCATCCCCAACCCGGTGATCGCCATTCGCTCCGATGTGCCGCAACAGATGAAAGATGATCTGCGCAACCTGTTCCTGAACATGCACGAGGACAATCCGGAAGTGTTCCGTGAAGTGGCCCGTGGCAATTCGCCGGGTTACGTGGAAGTGGACCATGAAGTCTACGAGATCGCCATCGAGTTGCGGCAACAGCTGGCCGCCGAACGTCGGGGGCGTCGCTAGACCAGTCTGCGGGCCGGCCTCGTGCCGGCCCGCAACCCCCGGATGCGGCGCGGACAAACCATGTCAGTGATCAACCAGAACCCAACCGTGGTGAACTTCGAGGCCGACTTCCGTCGCCATCGGAATCGCCAGCGCCTGCAACTGGTGGTTTTCGGCGTGCTGTTCGCCATCGCCGTGCACCTGTCGGCGGACATCAGCCAGTTCACCTTCGATCGCCTGAGTCGCGCGCTGCCCAGGCTGGGTGATTACCTGTTTCGCACCCTGCCGGAAATCGGTCTGACCACATTCTTCGGTGATATTGCCTACTGGTATTACGGGTTCCTACGCTGGTTGAAGCTGCTGTTCGACACGATACTCATCGCCCTGCTGGCAACCCTGTTCGGCGCCATCGGCGGATTGCTGCTCTGCTTCCCGGCCTCGCGCAACCTGATGGACAACTACGCGGTGTACTTCGTCTGTCGGCGCTTCGCCGAAATCGCCCGCACGGTGCCGGAAGTCGTCTACGCGCTCATTTTCGTTGTTGCCTTCGGCATCGGCCCCATGGCGGGACTGCTCGCGCTGACGGTGCACAGCATCGGTGCTCTCGCCAAGCTGTATTCGGAGGTGAACGAGAACATCGACGAGCGGCCCATGGAGGGACTTCGCGCATCCGGCGCCAACTGGTTCGAGGTGATTCGCTTCGCGGTGCTGCCCCAGGTGCTGCCCAATCTCACCACCTACACGCTGTGGCGCCTGGAACTGAATATCCGCGCCGCCGCCATCATCGGCTTCGTCGGCGCCGGCGGTATCGGCCAGGAGCTCTACCACGCCATCAGCTTCAACTACTACGAGGACATCAGCGCCATCGTGCTGATGGTGGTGCTGACCGTGACCCTGATCGACCTGCTTTGCGAGCGGCTACGCCACCGCATGATCGGCAAGGAGAACTTCTGATGGCTGCCACGGCCAACAAGCTGACCCCGGAGCGCATGGCCGCCCTGGCAGCACGGTACCCACGGGCCTTCGGGCGCACACCATTGCAGCGCCTGGGCCTGGCGGCTGCCTGGGTGGCCGCCATCATCGCCCTGCTGGTAACGCTGGACTACCTCAACGTCAGCCTTGCACGCATCATCAACGGCATGGATCGGATCGGTGTCATTGCCGGAGGCATGTTTCCACCGAGCAGCGGTGGCGCCTTTCCGGAACTGTTCAAGGCGCTGATGGAAAGTATCGGCATGGCTTTCCTCGGCACACTGATCGCCAGCATTCTGGCATTGGGGCTGGGTTTTCTCGGCGCGCGCAACATCATCCCGTCCTGGGTGTTCCGCTTTTCCATTCGCCGTTCCTTCGACTTTCTCCGCGGCGTGGACTCCCTCGTCTGGGCACTGGTCTATGTGCGCGCTGTCGGCCTGGGGCCGCTGGCGGGTGTGCTGGCCATCGCCACCAGCGACATCGGAACGCTCTCCAAGCTTTATGCCGAGGCCATCGAGAATGCGGAGAAAAAACAGGCCGAGGGGGTGAAGGCGAGCGGCGGCAACCGGCTACAGGTCATCCGCTTCGGCGTGCTGCCCCAGGTGCTGCCCATCATGCTGTCGAACGCGCTGTACATGTTCGAATCCAACACCCGCTCGGCCACCATACTCGGCATTGTCGGCGCCGGCGGCATCGGTTTTCACCTGTCCGACCGCATCCGCGCACATCGATGGGACGAGGTGGGCTTCATCATCATCATGATCGTGGTGGCGGTGTTTGTGATCGACCTGATTTCGCGGTATCTCAGGTCGCGGCTGATCCATGCGGGGACGCAGCGCGAAAGGAAGGGTAAAGGCGTGGCGGCGGCATCGGCATGAGGGCTTGGTCTGTCAACGTACCCCTGTCGCGGTGCGTTACGCGCTGCGCGCTAACGGCACCCTACGGCGGGCAAGGTCAAATGTAGGGTGTGTTAGGCCGAAGGCCGTAACGCACCGCATCAGCGTACAGCCGAGGCCTCCACCCCACGCAGACACAACGGCCAACCCAGTGTGACCGTCACGGCGAGCACATAAGCGGCGAACAGTAACGCCACCCCGGACACGCCCAGGCCGACGTCCAGCAGCAACCCCACCAGCACCGGCGCCGCTGCGGTGCAGACCACCATGATCGACGCATAGAGCCCCCGCACCGTCCCCAGGGAAGCGGTGCCGAAAGCTTCAACCCAGATCACGCCCGCCAATACGGCATTCAGCCCGGCCGACACCCCCATGCCGATGAAGTAGGCCCAGCGTGCCGTCCCGCCGTCCAGCAGGCCAAGCGCCAGCAGCCCAACCAGCATTGGAAGCAGGAAAGCACCCAGCAAGCGATAGCCGCTAAACCGATCCACCAGCCGACCGCCCAGGAGCATCCCCGCGACCTGCCCCAGTGCGAAAACGGACAGCCCGACGCCAAGATGCAGTTGCGACCAATCGAATTCGCGTGAGACGGCACCGGCATGAAAGAACAGGGCGGTGACGATGATCGGCGGGGCGCAGATCAGGGGCAGCAGCCGCAGGAACGCGGGGTTGGCAATCAGCGCCCGTCGCGTCCAGGCGGACTCTTCACGTCCTGTTTGCGCCGAAGGCCGGGCGGAAGAAGGCAGCGGAACCCAGAGTAGCAGAGGCAGTGCCACCAGCAGGAGAACCAAGGCGCCAAGCCACCACACACCCTGCCACACGGCTAGCGCCATCAGCACCAGGGAAGCGGCGAGGGGCAGCGTCGCCTCCGCTGCCGGGAAACCGAGCGTGGCGAAGGAAACGGCACGACCGCGATGGGCGCTGCCAGACCGCGCCGCCACCACCACTGCCAGATGACCCAGCATGCCCTGGCCGCCGAAGCGCAGCAGAAAGAACCCCAGCAACAGAGCCAGCAAGCCGCCGGAGAGGCTGACAAGCACGCAACCTGCGGCGAGGGTGCAGACGATGGCGACGGCCAACGGCTTTGCGTTGATACGGTCGGCGAGACCGCCCGCCCAGGCCATCAGCAGCCCGCTCGCCAGGGTGGCCAGCCCGTAGATCAGGCCGAACTGGCCATCGCTCAGGCCATGCTGCGCCTGCAGCGGCGCACCGGCAAAGCCAATGAAGAATGTCTGCCCGAAGCCCGAGGCATAGGCCGCGATGAAACCGAACAGGGCTCCGCCCACCCAGGGCCGTATGATGAGACGCTCGCGCATGGCGTGGGATTGTACGGCAACGGTCAGATGTGTGGCGTCCGATCAGGCACAAGCGGTGCGTTACGCGCTGCGCGCTAACGGCACCCTACGGCGGGCAAGGTCAAATGTAGGGTGTGTTAGGCCGAAGGCCGTAACGCACCGCAGCAGCGGTGGTGTTGCCCCCAAGGGCACAGGCACAAACCGCAGTCCGGTGCGCCGCTCGGAGACCGTATGCGACAGGGACCTCGCATACGAGCCCCCAGGGATGGGTCCACGGCGTGTCTCCGGGCGGCGTACCCGTACCCCGTTCCCCGATACCTTTCGTAGGGTGTGCTAGCGCGCAGCGCGTAACGCACCACAACAGCGGTAGCCGGGCCACCCCTATGCCAAGGGCACAAACGGGGTGCGGGTGCGCCGCTCGGAGACCGTATGCGCGAGGGACCTCGCATACGAGCCCCAGGGATGGGTTTACGGCGTGTCCATGAGCGGCGTGCCGGACCGCGGTTCCCCGATCCAACCCGTAGGGTGTGTTAGCGCGCAGCGCGTAACGCACCACAGCGGCAGTCGACATAGCACCATGCTTGCAAGCTAGCGCCGGTCGCCGGTGGCCTCTTCCGCCATTTTCTCGAAGCTTGTATGTCGGACGTCCTTGCCCTTGACGAAATAGATCACGTACTCGCAGATGTTTCGGGAACGGTCGCCGATACGCTCCATGGACCGCACCGCCCAGATGATGTCCATCATCCTCGGAATCGACTCTGGATCCTCCTTCATCTGTTTCAACAGCTGTCGCATGATCAATTCGTACTGGCTGTCCGCGTTGATATCCATTTGCGCGGTTTTCACGGCCGCCTCCGGATCCATGCGGGTGAAGGCATCCAGGGCGTTGTGCAGCATGCGGTTGACGTACTCGCCAAGCTGGCCGATTTCCGCCATGGGGCTGGCCTGACGATCCTGCTCCAGCAGGTGCAGGGCCATCTTGCCCACCCGCTCCGCCTCGTCGCCGATGCGCTCCAGGTCGGTGATGGTCTTGATCACCGCCATCACCAGCCGCAGGTCGCTGGCCGTGGGTTGGCGACGAGCGAGGATATGGGTGCACTCGTCATCCAGATCCACCTCCATGGCATTGACCTGGTAATCCCGCGTCACCACGCGCTCGGCCAGTTCGGTATCTCCCTCGGACAGGGCCGTCACCGCATCCTGAAGCTGCTGCTCCACCAGGCCACCCATGGTCATGACCCGGTTGACGATATCCTCCAGCTCTTCATTGAACTGGCGGGAAATGTGCTGCGTGAAGATCGACTTGTCCATGAGGTACCTCAGCCGTAGCGGCCCGTGATGTAGTCTTCCGTCTGCTTTTTCGACGGCGTGGTGAACAGCGTGTCGGTATCGGCGTACTCGATCAGTTCACCCATGTACATGAAGGCGGTGTAATCGGATACGCGGGCCGCCTGCTGCATGTTGTGAGTGACGATAGCGATGGTGTAGTCGTCCTTCAGCTCGAACATGAGCTCCTCGATCTTGAGGGTGGCTAGCGGGTCCAGCGCCGAGGCGGGCTCGTCCAGCAGCAACACCTCCGGGTCGATGGCGATGGCGCGGGCAATCACCAGTCGCTGCTGCTGACCACCGGAGAGGCCGAAGGCGTTCTCGTTCAGACGGTCCTTGACCTCGTCCCAGAGCGCGGCACGGCGCAGCGACTTTTCAACCACCTCGTCCAGCGCCCGGCGGTTTTTCACACCCTGCAGGCGCAGACCATAGGCCACGTTTTCGTAGATGGACTTCGGAAAGGGATTGGGCTTCTGGAACACCATCCCGACCCGCCGCCGCAGTTCGGCCACATCCACCTTCGGATCGTAGATGTTGTTGCCATCGAGCAGCACTTCGCCCTCGATGCGGGCAATGTCGATGAGGTCGTTCATGCGGTTCATGCAGCGCAGCAGCGTGGACTTGCCACAGCCGCTGGGGCCGATGAAGGCGGTGATCCGGCCCTTGGGGATCGTCATGTTGATGCCCTTCAGGGCCTCGTCGTTGCCGTAGAAGAGCTTGAGATCCCGCATCTCCATGCAGGGCTTCTCGTTAGCCAGGCGGAGCTTCTCGCCGCGGTTGCTGGCAAGCGCACCGCTGCTCATGCCGCGGGTCAGGGTCTGGGATTGATCATTCATGGCAAATTCCCTGTGTGTCGATGCTTTGTGAAAGCGGCCACGGACATGGCTAATCGCTCTCGCTGCGATACTTCTCGCGCAAGTGGTTGCGAATGGTGATGGCGGTGACGTTGAGCACGATGATCAACAGCACCAGGATCAGCGCCGTGGCGTAGACCAGCGGCCGACCGGCCTCAACGTTGGGGCTCTGGAAGCCAACGTCGTAGATATGGAACCCCAGGTGCATGAAGGCCCGGTCCAGGTGCAGGAACGGAAAGTTTCCGTCCATGGGCAGACTGGGAGCGAGCTTCACCACACCCACCAGCATCAGCGGTGCCACCTCGCCGGCCGCCCGGGCAACGGCCAGAATAAGGCCGGTCATCATGGCGGGGGCGGACAGCGGAATCACCAGGCGCCACAGCGTTTCGGCCTTGGTCGCACCGAGAGCCAGGCTGCCCTGGCGAATGGTGCTGGGAATGCGGGTCAGCCCCTCCTCCGTGGAGACGATCACCACCGGCAGCGTCAGCAGCGCCAGGGTCAACGAGGCCCAGATGATCGCCGGACCACCGAAGGTTGGGGCCGGCAGCGCCTCCGGGAAGAACGCCCGGTCAATCGAACCGCCCACCGCATAAACGAAGAAGCCCAGACCGAATACGCCGAAAACGATGGATGGCACACCAGCCAGGTTGTTCACCGAAATGCGAATGGTACGCACCAGTGGCCCCTGCTTGGCATACTCCCGCAGGTAGATCGCGGCCATCACGCCAAAAGGCGTGACCACGATGGACATGATCATCACCATCAGCACGGTGCCGAAGATCGCCGGCAGAATTCCGCCTTCGGTGTTGGCCTCCCGCGGGAAACCACTGACGAACTCCCAGAAGGTCTGTACGTAGTGACCAGTCTTCTGCATGACCGTCATGTCATTGGGCCACCAGGCCTTGACGATGCCGGACAGGGCAATTTCCCGGGTCTCCCCGTCCATCAACTCCCCGGTGATGGTGAAGCGGGCCACCTCCGAACGGATCTCATTGCGACGCTCCTCCAGTTCGGCGTAAGCAAGCTCGAGGCGCTCGCGCTCTTCCGCCAGCTCTGCTTCCCGGGCGGCACGTTCGTCGTCGCCCAGCTGGGGATTCATGTCCAGCGCACGCTGCTGCAGCCGCACCTGCTCGATCTGGAAGTTGACGTTGCCGATATCAAAGCGTTCGATACGCTCCCGCTCTCGCACCAGTTCACGGGTCTGGGCGAGACGATCCTGGAAGGCTTCCCGGGCCTCACGCCCGGAGGCGATCACCTCACCGTCTTCCCGGTAATCCACCAGGTAACCAATGAAGTCGCCCCAGGTGAGGCGCTCGATGACCATGGCGTCTTGCGGAAAGCGCCACTCGGACATGTTCTCGCCGACATACCAGACGAAGTCCCGGTTGGTCACATCCCGGTTGCCGCGCTTGATCAGATGGCGCGTGACCACATCCTGGCCTTCGGGGACCTCGTATCCCGCTTCCCGCATTGCCTGGGCGGTCATGGTTTCCGATCGGCTGAGTTCGCCGAGCACACGCACGGGCTCATCACCAGGGGCTGCGTAGTCGAACTCCATCACGTTGGACGGCCAGAAGTGCCCAAGCCCACGGGTGGCAATCAGCAGCAGCAGCCCCACCACCATGACCAGGCATATGGCCACGGCACCGGCGTTCAACCAGACCCAGGGCGTGCCACTCTTGAACCAGTTATTCATGCCATCTTCCCTTGCTTGATCGGATAGGCGCCGGTCACAGCGAGCTGTACTTGCGGCGCAGACGCTGGCGCACCAGCTCCGCCGCAGTGTTCATGATGAAGGTGAGAACGAAGAGCACTAGCGCCGCGAGGAAGAGGATGCGGAAGTGAGTGCCGCCGACTGCGGCCTCGGGCATCTCCACCGCGATGTTCGCCGACAGGGTGCGCATGCCTTCGAAGATGTTGAAGTTCACCACCGGGCTGTTGCCGGTGGCCATGAGTACAATCATGGTCTCCCCCACGGCCCGGCCGAAACCGATCATCACCGCCGAGAAAATGCCGGGGCTTGCTGTCAGCAAGACCACCTTGGTCACCGTTTGCCAAGGCGTCGCACCCAGGGCCAACGAGCCCTGGGTCAGATGCTTGGGCACGTTGAAAACGGCATCCTCGGAGATGGAATAGATGGTCGGAATGACGGCGAAGCCCATGGCCACGCCAACCACCAGGGCATTGCGCTGGTCGTAGGTAATACCCACGTCCGTCAGCCACTGCCGCAAATCACCGTTGAAGAACCAGATCTCGATCAACGGGCTCATGGTTACGCAGAACCAGCCGATCGCCAGCACGACCGGGATCAGCAGGGCTGCCTCCCAGCCCGGCGGGACACGAAGACGCAGGCCCTCCGGAATCATTCTCGTCCAGAGGTAGGCAAAGGCCACCATCAGTACTGGCATCAGTATGACGATGCTGAAAACTGCCGGGATATGGTTCTCCACGAAAGGCGCCAGCCAGAGGCCGGCGAGAAAGCCCAGAATGACCGTGGGCAGGGCCTCCATGATCTCGATGGTGGGCTTCACCATGCCGCGCATGCGCGGCGCCATGAAGTAGGCGCTGTAGATGGCCCCGAGAATGGCGAGGGGCGTTGCAAACAGCATGGCGTAGAAGGCCGCTTTCAAGGTGCCAACCGTCAGAGGCACCAGGGAGAATTTGGGCTCGAATTCATCAGTCGCCGAAGACGACTGCCAGACAAACTCCTCGCTGGAGCGACCTTCGTACCACACCCGATCCCACAGGGCGGCCATGGACACCTCCGGGTGAGGATTATTCACCGCCACAACCCGAAAGCGCTCCTCATCGTCCACGGTATAAAGCGCATTGGCCCGGGGGGCAAAGCTCAGGGTGCGGATCGGGCCATTGGTAACCTGGGTGTCCAGCACGGTCCGGTGGGATGTGGAGTAGTGCACCTTCACCCGCCCGGTCTCATCCGCCGTGGCAAAGCCCTTACGTGCATACTCCGGCGCAATCACGGTCACCGGCGCGTCGTGGCCCTCGAAGCCGCGAACAAAGGTAATGCGCTGCACGTTGTCAGCGTCACGTACCAGAAACCATTGGCCCACAGAGCCATCGGAGCCGCCCACGATCAACGACACGGTCCCGAGCAGGTACTCCATGCTGGTGACCGCGGCGTCGGCGTCGGGTGTGACACGGCGTGAATCCACGATGCGAGCCTGGGAAGGGCGCCGGACGTTGTAATAGTGCACCCGTCCATCATCGTCGCCGACCAGCAGATTCTGCATGGTGATATCCAGCAGGATGGCTGTAATCTCGGAATCCCCCGGGGGGCGCTCCAGATCGTAGACCTGCCGCTCAACCGTGGTTTCGCCCGTCATGAACGATGTGGTGGTTTCAAACTGCACGAACCGCAAACGACCATCGGCCAGCGCGGCCACCACGGAAATCCCCCGGCTACCCTCCTGAACAGCGATCTGAGTGATCGGCGTGCCGTCCTCGACTACGTCGAGAAGCGCGGTATCTTCGTCTCCGAGGGGGTATTCGATGTTGCCGGTCACGTCGCGGCGACCGTCACTGAAGGTCTCGCTGAACGTATGCCGTGTTACCAGGGCCTGACCATTTTCCAGGCCATAGGCAACAAGGCGCGTGCGCGGCTCCGCTCGACCGCGGGCGGTGATGGCAACGCCCTCGGGGAACGGCAGGTTGTACTCACGCGTCACCTCACCCGTCAACGGCCGAAAGAACACCGCTCGCCGGTCATCGGTGAAACGCACCCCAAGCTCCCGGTGGCGATCACTCGCCACCTGCACGGTCTGCGCCGGGTTACCCCCCGGTGAATCGTATTCCACCGTCTCGCCCACCGAAGCCGGTTTCAGCATAGGCAGGACTTCGGAGAACAGATAGACGAAGATCAGCCCAAGGGCGATGATGACGCTGAAGCCGAATGTGGCGATCAGATACTTGGCGCTGTAATCCTTGGCACTGCGCCAACGGCGCAGGCGGGCCCGCTTCTCGCCGCTGGGAAGCAAATCCTGTATGCGTTGCTTTTCGCGCCCGACGGCGGATGCGTTGCTGACGTCCGTCATGAGGTCCGGTTCCCGAGGTGTTGGTTCGGTATCAGTTGCCGGGGATGCTACGCCGCCAATATGACGCCAATGTTACAGCTATATTTTATTGAATTTATTGATTTTTTTATTTTCTTGCAGTGCGACAAACGGCTTGAGGAAGCGCAAGCAGCAGGCAGGCGGTGGTGCTGCGCGGTGTGTCAGGCAGCGTCCAAAAGAGTAGCCGCCGGCAAGCCGGCGGCTACACAAACACAAGTCGCTTATTGAATACCCAGATTCTCACGTTCCTGAGCAGCGACCGGTTCCGGCAGCGGAATGAAACCGTCACGCACAGTCACTTCCTGGCCCTGACGGCTCAGTACCAGACGGAGGAACTCACGCTCGCGGGGCTGCAGGTCCTCGTTCGGGTGCTTGTTGACGGCAAGCATCAGAAAGCGAGCCAGCGGATAGTCGCCAGAGGCCGCGTTCTCGGCATTTGGCGCCGCCATCGGGGCATCCTCATCACGGGCCAGCGCAATCGCGCGAACGCCGGAAGTCTCATATCCAATGCCCGAATAGCCGATACCGTTCAACGACTCGGTCACGCCCTGCACCACGGAAGCGGAACCAGGCTGTTCATTCATGCCGTCCTTGAAGTCTCCATCGCACAATGCGTGCTGGCGGAAGAAGCCGTAGGTACCAGACACGGCATTACGCGAGTACAGCGTGATATCCCGGTTGGCCCAGGCACCCTCAAGCCCGAGTTGCCCCCAGCGGGTGATGTCTTCAGGGTAACCGCAGCGACGGGTAGCGGAGAATACCGCATCGACCTGCGGGACCGTCATGCCTTCAATGGGGTTATCCCGATTCACAAACACCGCGATGGTGTCGATCGCGACGCGCACCATGGTGGGGGGATAACCATGGGCCTCCTCGAAAGCGGCGATTTCGCTGTCGCGCATCACCCGGCTCATCGGCCCGAAGTTGGCCGTGCCCTCGGCCAGCGCTGGCGGCGCAGTCGAGGTGCCAGCACCCTGGATCTGGATGTTGATGTTGGGATAGAAGGCGTTGAATTCCTCTGCCCACAAGGTCATGAGGTTGTTGAGCGTGTCGGACCCGATGGAGGTCAGGTTCCCGGACACGCCGGACACGGACTCATAGACGGGCAGGTTGGAATCCACCTCGACCTGGGATTGGGCCGGGGCGCTGGCAAGGAAAACCGAGGCCGTCGCAGCGGCAATCAGGCCTGTCAGTGTCTTGTTGATCATTGAGTGTCACTCCGTGAAGCAAGGGTCCAGTCGCAATTTATGCGTGCCGTAATCGGATCTGTTGTCCGAAAACGTGACCGAGTATGGGAGTGCTGCGTGACACCATCGTGAATCACACATGACAGATTCATGACAGGCGAACTGACCGATCAGCCCGAGCGGGAACCCGTGAGGGAGACCACCCGCCGGGCGGTGACAGCGGGAGGAAATCGGCACGAGAAGGTGCTGCCCTTGCCGGGTTCGGAGCGCACTTCCAGGTTGGCCTGATAGCGCCCCAACACATGCTTGACAATGGCAAGGCCGAGTCCAGTGCCCCCGGTACGACTGGAGCGTCCGCTGTCGACCCGATAGAAGCGCTCGGTCAGACGGGGCAGGTGATGCGCGGGAATACCGATGCCGTTGTCCTCGACAGTGAAGCGCGCACCACCGGCATCCTCACGCCAACTCACCAGGATCCGACCATTCTTCGGTGTGTACTTCACCGCATTGAAGACAAGGTTGGACAGGGCGCTGCGCAGTTCCGATTCGTCGCCGTACAGGGTGACGGCGGGATCACATTCCAACTCGATGTGATGGCCCTGATCCTGCGCCAGCGCACGGGCCTCGTCGACAATCACGGAGAGAATGCGTGGCATGTCGAGCAACTGTCTCTCCACCGGCTTCTGGTCGGTCTCGAGCCGCGAGAGCATGAGCAGGTCCTCCACCAGCCGCTGCATGCGGCGGGTCTGCTGCTGAATCAGCTCCAGCGGCCGTTCCGCATCGGGCGCCTTGGCCTTCACACTGTCGCTCAGCGTTTCGGAGACCCCATGGATCACCGTCAGCGGTGTGCGTAGCTCGTGGGAGATATTGGCCACGAAGTCGCGACGCATGCGCTCCAGCAGGTAAAGCCGCGACACGTCCCGGACCAGCATCAGCCGCTGTTTGTTGCCATAGGGAATCACGCGGATCTCCAGCATCTGCGAGTCGTCATCGGGTGACGGCACCGTGATCGAACTCGCACCTGCGTGGTGTTCCCGGATGAAGTTGCCGAACTCCGGCTGGCGCAGCAGGTTGTCGATGCGCTGACCTTCATCCTGGGGCCAGGTGAGGCTCAGCAGATCCCGGGCGGCACCGTTCCACCATTGGATCTCGCCGTTGTCGTGGAGAATGACGGCCCCATCCGGCATGGCGTTGATGGTCTCGCGCACGCCCTGGAGAATGGTCGCGAGGCGCTTGCGCCGACGCCGCTGGCGTTTCTGAAGCCGGTAGATCCCGTTGAAGATCGCGCCCCACAGGCCGCGGGAGTCGGGGGGCTCCAGCTTACGGCCCTCGCGCAGCCAGCGCTCAAGCAGCACCTGGTTGTAGAGATTCCACGCCAGATAGGCGGTGGTGCCAACAAGCATGCCCAGCACCAGGTGGTTGACCAACCAGCCCAGCAGGGCAAACACAAGCAACACGATCGCCAGACGGCCGATCACGGCCGGCCATGGCGAACGGGTCTCGCTCACAACTTTCCGGAAAACCGGTAGCCGGCACCGCGGACAGTCTGGATCAGGCTGTCGTGCCCAGTGTCGGCAATGGACTTCCGCAGGCGGCGGATATGCACATCCACGGTTCGCTCCTCGACATAAACGTTGGTTCCCCAGACATTATCGAGCAGCTGACCCCGTGTGAACACCCGTTCAGGATGGGTCATGAAGAAATGCAGCAGGCGAAACTCGGTGGGACCCATGTCCACCTTTTCCTCATTGGCGGACACGCGATGGCTGACCGGGTCGAGTCGCAGGCCATTGACCTCCACCACCTCGTCGCTACTCATGGGAGACGCACGCCTCAGTACCGCCTTGATGCGGGAGACGAGTTCCCGGGGCGAGAACGGCTTGGTAACAAAATCATCGGCACCCACATCCAGCCCGCGCACCTTGTCTTCCTCTTCGCCACGGGCGGTGAGCATGATGATGGGGATGTTGCTGCAGAGGGGGTCTTTCTTGATCCGCTTGGCGAAATCGATACCGCTCATGCCAGGCAGCATCCAGTCCAGCAGGATCAGGTCGGGGACGTGCTCGTTGAGTGTGGAGAAGCCCTCCTCGCCCGTTTCCGCCTGGAAGACTTCATAGCCTGCGGCACCCAGCGCCATTTCCACCATCTCGCGGATGGCCGCTTCGTCTTCAATGATCAGGATCTTGACCGCCATACCCGCTCTCGCAGTGCTCTTGAACCGCGGTCATTAGAGCTTAACGGTATTACGGTTTCGTGACAGGGCTCCCGAGGGAACGGATGGGTGGGTCCGTCGCTCAGGGACCGTCAGCGACAGGGATGTCGCTGTCGAGCCTACAGGGATGTATCCACGGCGCGTCCCTGAGCGACGTACCCACCCATCCGTTCGTAGCACCTGGCTCAGGCACGCTCGTGCATGGAGGGGTTGATCACCTCCACCATCTGCTCGCGCATCAGCAGGGCGAGTTCATTGCGACCGCGCTGCTCGCTCTCCACCGCTTCACCCAGGGTGAGAACCGCATGGGTCTCTTTCTCCCCCGCCAGACGTATCACATGCCGGAGCAGTTTCTCGTCATCCACGAAGGGGGCGTAGGTACTGCAATCGCCACGCTCGGAGAAATACTGGATGGTCAGGGGTTGCACCGGGGCGCCTACCGCGATTGCGGCCTGGAACAACCGCGGCCGAAACGGTAACAGCTGGCTGCCGGGGCTGGTTGTTCCTTCCGGAAAAAAAAGCACCTGGCGCCCGGCAGCCAGCCGCTCGGACATGGCCTCTATGGCTTCACCGGAGCCGTTGCGCTCACCCCGTGCGATGTAGATGGTGCCAAGGGCGGTGGCCACCGCACCGATGCCCGGCCAGCGCCTGACTTCGCTCTTGCTGAGAAAGCACACGGGCCAGAAGCTCGCGACCACGAGGATATCCAGCCATGAAACATGGTTGGCAGCCAGCAACACCGGCGACTGAATGCGCTCGCCGCGTACTTCCAGCGATACACCGAACAACCAGCACAGGCTACGACACCAGAATGCCTGGAACCGACGGGAAAGCCCAAGATGAGGCTGCGTTCCGCGCACCTTGTCCCAGCCCACCGCGAGCAGGATACAAAGCACGCCGACACAGGTATGGACCAGCAGTACGGGAAGACGAATACAGCGTCGTATCAAGGCCATTGAAATAGCAAACCGGAATGACGTCGCCGGCTAGCGCCGACAATGAAAAAACTGGTGCATTGTAGTGGCTTGGGCAATAGCACTGAAGCCCCGGTATCCGCCAGGGCGACGACTCAGCTTGTGCCCTGGCTTTCCCGCAGGCTGCGGAGATTTGCAACCACCGACTCTAGGGCCTTGTCGAACAGCAGGTTGTCATCAAGCATGATGACCCGTCCACGCTTCAGGCCGCTGGCCAGTTCATCGCGACGACGATCAGCCAGCTTGAAACCGGCCCGATTGACAAAAATCAGCCTGTCACCGTTGGCCAGCCGGGCCGAGAGCTTGGCACGAATCGGTTTGCCGGAGCCCTGTTCGAACTCGAACCAGGTGCCGATGCGTGCCTCATCGAGCTTCTGGCAGAACGGCTGCAATTCGGGAGTCACCCAACCCTTGTCACCGGATTCGATATCGGGCTCGGCCGCTTCCTCGACCACGGCAGGCTCCGCCTCCCGACGTTCCGTCGCCGGCGTGGACAACACGCGAATGTGCTCCCGCTCCAGTTCCTTGAACAGCCGGGTCATCTCGACGGGGTTGAACATGATGGCGTTCAAACCGGCGCGAAGATCGTGCAACAGCCCGGGAATCTCAGAGACCAGCCGCTTGCGCTCGGCGTGATCGCCCTTCGGCTGAACGCTCCACAGTAGACGGTCGACGGTATCCAGGTGGTGCCGCCAGGCTTCGCTGTCATCGCCTTCCTTGAGCAAGGTGATGAACAGAACCTTCGACCAGGCCTCATCCAGCAGGCGGCCAACCACCGGCGGCACCTGGCTGTGACCGATCCGGCGGCGCAGTTCCTGCTCGACATGCTCCTTGGCACCCTCGACCTTGGCCTTGCCTTCGGCAGCCTGACGGGTGCGCTCTTCGATCTGTCGGGTCCGCTCGCGCTCTTCGGCGAGAAACTGACGAAATTCATCCAGGCAACGCTCGAACACACCCACATCGTCGCTGAACTGCTCGAGGATGTAGGTCACCGTGGACTCGATGCGTCGGAACAGGGGATCGCCACCGGACTGTCCTGCATCCGTCCAGCCGATACCGGCCTGTGCCATCTCGTTGATCAAACGGCGGGCCGGGTGCTTCTTCTGGCTGAACAGCGCCCTATCCATCAGCGCGACTTTCAATACCGGAATCTGCAGTCGGGCAATCTGGGCCTTGATGGCATCCGGCAGGGCCGGATCGTCGAGTATGGCGTCGAACAGCAGGCTGACGATGTCGATGGTGTCATCTTCAACCCGTCCGAGGGGACGCGCCCCGCCACCGGGTAGCTGGTGACGCAACTGCCGCTTCAGCGCCGCCGCATCCAGATGCCAAACCTCGGCGGTGGTATCCAGCTCGACCGATACCCGGGCCGCCTCGCTCTGAAGCCCCGATAGCGCAGAAATCACGCTACCGAGTTCGACGGCGTTGACAACTGACTCGTAGCCCGTACCCGACCACTCGCTGGACTCTGCCCCCTTGTGTGCGGCAACCAGTTGCTGCAGCGTGGAGAACAACGCATCCGCCTGCCCATCGCTGAGCTGCTGGGAAGTCCTCGCGTGGGGAGCCGCATGCTGCCCGCCAGGGGTAGGCTGACGCCGTTCCCGGGAAGGCTGGGTGCGGGCCGTGGGTTTGATCTCCGGCATAACACCGGCGTCGATCAGCAGGCGATTCAGCTCGTCGTACAATCCGCCGAGCTGGGTCATGACATGACGGTCAAACAGCTTGTAGATGATCAACCGGGCGCGCAGATCGATCTGCAGGATTTCGGTGGCAATCTGGAATGCGCCAGCCACCTGAGCAGGTGCTACCGGAGCAAGATCCAGGTCGTATTGATCCCGCGCCGAAGCCTTGTTGATCCGTTGAACGAGATTACCAAGGGGGTGCGCGTAGCGGGCCCGCGCCTTGGAGACCATGCCCTCTACCGCGAGGCGCTCCTCGAGCTGCTCGTTGTCCACCAGGGATAATTCACCCTCGTCGCCGGTAGCGTTGGAGACGGGGGCCACCGGGCGATCATGGCGATTGGCGAGTTCCTGTTCCATGCGCCGCTCGATCTCGCGGCGCTGCAACCGGACTTCACGCATGGCATCGAAGAAAGCCGTCTGGATGGCATTGTTTTCAGCCCGCTCGGCGCGCTCGAACAAGGCGTCGTCCACCTGATCGAGCATGTGGCGCGACAGCGCCATCAAGCGGCCACTGGCCAGTTGACGGACACGCTGGAGCAGCCCGCCAGGAGCCTGGGAGCCTAGATAGACGACCTTGTCCTGAGCAGTCATACCAACCTCGCGCAGTGCGCACCGGAGATCGCCACAAACCATGGCGGACTTTGAAGCGATACCCATTCGGAGTGCGCCAAAGCTGCGCCGCCCCGCAAAGCTTTCCTAACGTGTAATTTATAGGATTTTGCCGCCACGTCCACTGTGACCCATGTCACATCCTGCAGCCATGCAGACAAATCGACGCAAGACGACAGGCCGAAGCCTGTTCCTCTATACTCCACGCCAAAAGCCAGCCCGCCGTGGGCTGCGTCACTTGCATCCGGATTCAACAGGAGAATAGGGAATGACAGATATTCAGTCGCTGCTAGGGGGCGAGGCTGAATCGCTGCTCGGCTACAGCTGCCAGGGCATCAAGCGTGAGAGCCTGCACCTGCCCGGCCCGAACTACGTCGACCAGGTGGTCGGATCGAAGGCAGTCAAGCCCGGTGTGATGCGCAGCATGCAGACGCTGTTCGATAACGGACGGCTTGGCGGCACGGGCTATCTGTCCATTCTGCCCGTGGATCAGGGCGTGGAGCATTCCGGCGGCGCATCGTTTGCCCCCAATCCCGTCTACTTCGACCCGGAAAACATCGTGCGCCTTGCCATCGAAGGCGGCTGCAACGCAGTGGCGTCGACACTGGGCGTACTGGCTTCGGTCTCCCGCCAGTTCGCGCACCGCATTCCGTTCATCGTGAAGCTCAACCACAACGAACTGCTGACCTATCCCGAAATCTACGATCAGACGCTGTTCGCCTCGGTGGATCAGGCCTTCGACATGGGCGCGGTGGCCGTCGGCGCGACCATCTATTACGGGTCGCCGGAATCCCGCCGCCAGATCCAGGAAATTTCCGAGGCCTTTGCCCATGCCCATGAACTGGGAATGGCCACCGTGCTCTGGGCCTATCTGCGTAATCCGGACTTCAAGAAGGATGGCACCGACTATCACGTATCGGCCGACCTTTCCGGCCAGGCGAATCACCTGGCGGCAACCATTGGCGCGGATATCGTCAAGCAGAAGATGGCGGAGAACAACGGCGGCTACAACGCCATCAAGTTCGGCAAGACGCACCGCAAGGTCTACGACGAGCTGACCACCGATCACCCCATCGACCTGGTGCGCTACCAGGTCGCCAATTGCTACATGGGGCGTGCCGGGCTGATCAATTCCGGCGGTGGCTCCGGCGAGAACGATCTCGGCCAGGCTGTGCGCACGGCGGTGATCAACAAGCGCGCCGGCGGCATGGGCCTGATCTCGGGGCGCAAGGCGTTCCAGAAACCGATGGCCGAAGGGGTGCAGTTGTTGAACGCGATTCAGGATGTCTACCTGAGCGCCGACGTGACCGTTGCCTGACAACGGAGGGTGGCGAGGCCACCGCCGACACGGTGCGTTACGCGCTGCGCGCTAACACACCCTACAGCGGGCACCGCCAAACGTAGGGTGTGTTAGGCCGAAGGCCGTAACGCACCACAACCGCGGTGGTGTTGCCCCCAAGGCCACAGGAACAAACCGCGGTCCGGTGCGCCGCTCATGGACCGTCAGCGACAGGGATGTCGCTGTCGAGCCCCCAGGGATGGGTTTACGGCGTGTCCATGAGCGGCGTGCCGGACCGCGGTTCCCCGATCCAAACCGTAGGGTGTGTTAGCGCGCAGCGCGTAACGCACCACAACGGCGGTGGCGAGGCCACCGCCGCCCTCTATTCCCCGACAGCTTCCGTCGCCGTATGTCGCCGTCTGTCGCCGTATATATAATAAGAGTCACTGTCGTCCCGGAGCAGATTTCCTCAGATAAATCCGAAGCTTCCGCTTGAATTGTGGCTTGCCAAGCCGATCCCCCTTCGCTAACCTTTGCCGCTTCGATAGCGCGAACGGGCACCAGGAATCGCTGCCCGCGAACAAGGCACACGCGCCATCCGATCCCGGTTCCGCATGATCTCGCGGTGACTGGATCCTTGACGGAAACACTCGAAGACTCACCTTTGCGTGACCGTCTCGGTGTTTCCCTGAGTGTACTGCGCACGGTCGCCCCGACGGGCGGCCCGGGCACGATACGGGGTTTCCTCATACCATGCTGATCGCCGTCTTATCAGGTTTTCTCCTGGCCGCGGTTGCACCGTGGCTGACACGATCACTCAAGGACAAGGCGGGCTGGATCCTGGCACTGTTGCCGGCGCTGCTGTTCGTCTACTTCCTGAGCTGGATTCCGGCGGTGATGCACGGCGACGCCGTGGTGGTCTACTACCCCTGGATACCCGGTCTGGACATCAACCTGTCCTTCCTGGTCGATGGACTGAGTCTGCTGTTCGCCCTGCTGATCAGCGGTATCGGTACCTTCATCATCATCTACGCCGGTGGCTATCTACACGGCGAGGAATACCTGCCCCGCTTCTACGCCATCATGTTCTCCTTCATGGCGGCCATGCTGGGCGTGGTGCTGTCGGACAACCTGATCACGCTGTTCGTGTTCTGGGAGCTGACCAGCATCACCTCGTACCTGCTCATCGGCTACCACCACGAGGACAAGAAGGCCCGCTGGTGCGCGCTTCAGGGGCTGATTGTCACCGTCGGCGGTGGGCTGGCCCTGCTCGCCGGCCTGATCATGCTGGGCAACGCCGCCGGCAGCTTCGAACTCTCCGAGATTCTCGGCAGCGGTGACGTGCTGCGTGAATATCCGCTGTACACCGCCATGGTCGTGCTCATCCTGCTCGGCACGTTCACGAAGTCGGCGCAGGTACCGTTCCACTTCTGGCTGCCCAACGCCATGGCTGCGCCCACGCCGGTGTCGGCCTTCCTGCACTCGGCCACCATGGTCAAGGCGGGCGTCTACCTGATGGCCCGCCTGAACCCCGGCCTCGGCGGCACCGATTTCTGGCTCTATACCCTGGGCATTTTCGGTGCCGTAACCATGTTCACCGGCTCGTTCATGGCCCTGCGCAGCACCGGGATCAAGGCGGTACTGGCCTACACCACGGTGATGGCCCTGGGCACGCTGACCATGTTGATCGGTATTGGCACCGAACTGGCCATCACCGCCGCCATGACCTTCCTGCTGGCCCACGCGCTGTACAAGGCGGCGCTGTTCATGCTGGCCGGTGCGCTGGACCACGAGACCGGCACCAAGAACATCCTGGAGATGGGCGGCCTGCGGCAACTCATGCCCATCACGTTTATTACCGCCTGCGTCGCTGCGCTGTCGCTGGCCGGACTGCCGCCCTTGTTCGGCTTTATCGGCAAGGAGTTGATGTTCGAGGCCACCACGTCCGCTCCGGGCCTGGTGCTGTTCACCACGGTGCTGGCGGTGGCCTCTGCCATCATGATCGCGGCCATGGCGGCGGTGTTCGTTCTGCGACCGTTCACCGGCGAGCTCAAGAAGACACCGAAAAAGCCCCACGAGGCGCCGGTATCCATGCTCATCGGGCCGGTGATCCTCGCAAGCCTCAGTCTCATCTTCGGCCTGATGGGCTTCATCCCGGCCACTGCCATCGTCGGCGGCGCAACGGCCTCGGTGTACGGCGCGCCGGTGGATGTACAGCTCTACCTCTGGCACGGCATCAACCTGCCTCTGATCCTGAGCGTTATCGCCGTTGCACTGGGTGCCGTGCTCTTTCTCAAGTGGGACCAGGCACTGGCCCTGTTCGATCGCATGACCTTCATTGACCGCTTCGGCCCGGAGCGCGGCTACGAGCGCATGATGGACGGCCTGGTGTGGCTGGCGGAATGGCAGACCCGCGTGCTGCAGAACGGCTACATGCGGAATTACCTGATCACCATCGTGATGACCACAGTGGTGGTCGTCGGCTGGACCTTCTTCGCCTACACCGGGCAGAGCGTCCCGATGGGCGAGATCGACTTCCGCATCTACGAAGTCGTGATCGTCGGCCTGGTGGTGGCGGGCGCCGTGGTGGCCTCGGTTACCGGCTCCCGGCTGGGTGCGGTGGCGACCCTGGGTATGGTGGGCTTCGGCATTGCAATGATCTACGTGTTCTTCAGCGCGGCGGATGTCGGTACCACCCAGATCATGGTGGAAACCCTCACGGTGATCCTCCTGGTGCTGGTGTTGTTCAAGCTGCCAGGCTTCCAGAACCTCTCCAGCACTGCCTCGCGCCTGCGGGATGCGGCGGTCGCGCTGTCCTTTGGTGGTCTGATGACCGTGCTTATCCTCGCGATCAACGCCGTGGAGGTGGCCGATCCCATCTCCGATGTGCTGGTGCAGTGGAGCGTCCCCGAGGGCTACGGCCGCAATATCGTCAACGTGATCCTGGTGGACTTCCGGGCACTGGACACGCTGGGTGAGATCTTTGTGGTAGGTCTGGCGGCTGTCGGCATCTACGCCATGATCCACTTCCGCGCGGAGGACAAGGCCAAATGAGTGCGATGGGCTCCCTGATACTACGCACCGCGGCGCGGTTTCTGCTGCCGCTATTGCTGCTGTTCTCGATCTTCGTGCTGCTGCGTGGACACGATGAGCCGGGCGGCGGTTTTATCTCCGGCCTGGTCGCCGCGGTGGGCTTCGCGCTCTACCTGTTCGCCTTCGACGCCGAGCGCACCCGCCAGATCATGGCCATGCATCCCCAGGTGATGCTGGGACTCGGCTTGCTGTTCGCGACGCTTAGCGGGATCCCGGCGATCTTCATGGGGCAGGCCTTTTTCACCGCGCTCTGGTGGCCCATCGACGTACCCGGACTCGGCGAAATCAAACTCTCCACACCGCTGATTTTCGACATCGGCGTGTACATGGTCGTGCTGGGTTCGGTGATGCACATCGTCCTGGCCCTGGCCGAAGCGGAGGAATGACATGGAAACCATCATGGCATTCGCCGTGGGCGCGCTGTTTGCAGCATCGATCTACATGATGCTGCGCCGCTCGATCGTCAAGCTGGTGATCGGGCTGATCCTGCTCAGCAACGCAGCGAACCTGCTCATTTTCACGGTCTCGGGCCTGAGCCGCGGCCTGCCGCCCCTGGTGCCAGAGGGGATGGACCTGCCCGCAGGGGGCTGGGCTGACCCGCTGCCCCAGGCGCTGATACTCACCGCCATCGTCATCGGCTTCGGGGTACTGGCCTTTGCCGTGGTGCTTATCCACCGGGCCTACGAAATCATCAAAGAGGACGATCTGGACCAGATGCGGAGTACCGACACGTGAATCCAGAGGTCGCACTACCAGTCATCATCCCGTTCATCGCGGGCTCACTGTCGCTGGTCTTCTACAAGTCCCTGACCGCCCAGCGCTGGATCGGTGTGGTGGGCACGGGCGCGCTGTTGCTGGCCAGCATCGTCCTGCTCTACAACACGGCCACCCAGGGCGTGCTGGTGATGGCCATGGGCGACTGGCCGGCACCCTTCGGCATCGTGCTGGTGTCGGACCTGCTCGGCGCCATCATGACGGTACTCGCCGGCATCATGGGTTTTGCCGTGGCCGTCTATTCGCTGGCGTCGATCAGCGAGGATCACGAGTCCTTTGGCTACTACCCGCTGATGCACCTGCTGCTGGCCGGCGTCTGCGGCGCCTTCCTCACCGGTGACATCTTCAACCTCTATGTCTGGGTGGAAGTGCTGCTGGTTGCGTCATTCGCGCTGCTGATCCTGGGTGGCGAGCGCGGCCAGATGGAAGGCGCGATCAAGTACGTCACCCTGAACCTGCTCTCGTCCATTCTGTTGCTGGTGGCAGTGGGCCTGACCTACGGCATGACCGGCACGCTGAACATGGCGGACCTGGCGGTGAAACTGCCGGAGGTTGAGAACCAGGGGCTGGTCACCGTGGTCGCGATGCTCTACCTGGTGTCATTCGGCATCAAGGCGGCGGCCTTCCCGCTTTTCTTCTGGCTGCCGGCGGCCTACCACACGCCGCCCATCGCCGTGTCGGCCCTGTTCGCCGGGCTGCTCACCAAGGTGGGTGTCTACGCCCTGTATCGCTTCTTCACCCTGCTGTTCAGCCACGATGTGGGCTACACCCACGAACTACTGCTGTGGATGGCGGGCTTCACCATGATTACCGGGGTGCTGGGTGCCGCGGCCCACTACGAGATCCGCCGCATCCTGTCATTTCACATTGTCAGCCAGATCGGCTACATGATCATGGGGCTCGCGATCTACACGCCGCTGGCCCTGGTGGGTGGTGTGTTCTACATCATGCACCACATCATCGTGAAGGCGAATCTGTTCCTCGTGGGCGGCGTGGTGTACTTCCTGCGTGGCAGCTACGAACTGAAGGAGATCGGCGGGCTGTGGCGCACCAAGCCGTGGCTGGGCCTGCTGTTCCTGGTGCCGGCGCTATCCCTGGCGGGGCTGCCGCCGCTGTCGGGCTTTTTCGGCAAGTACATCATCATCCGCGCCGGCGTCGAGGCCGAGAGCTGGGGTATCGTCGCAGTAGCGCTGGTGGTGGGCCTGCTCACGCTGTATTCCATGATCAAGATCTGGGCCGAGGCCTTCTGGAAGGCGCAACCAGAGGAGCACGCCGAACGCGCGGCGAACTTCGAGAAAACACTCACCGATCGCAGCCTTGCGCTGATGGTTGTGCCGATTTTCTGTCTGGCGGTGATTACACTGTTCATAGGCCTGGGTGCGCAGCCAATCTACGAGCTGGCCCACGCCTCGGCGGAACAACTGCTTGACCCAACGGCCTATATTGAAGCTGTGCTGGGGGTGACGCCATGATCTGGTTCGTCTGGAATATCATGCTGGCCCTGGTCTGGTTGACGCTGACGGGCAACTTCTCGGCACCCGGCATGCTCGCGGGCTTCATCTTCGGCTATATGGTGCTCTGGCTGGTGGCCGCCGGCACAGGCCGCCGCATGGGTTATATCCAGAAAATCCCCCAGATCATCAGCTTCACGTGCTACTACATCTGGGAACTGCTGAAATCCAATATGCGCGTCGCCTACGAAGTGCTGACCCCCACCCATTCGATGAAGCCGGGGGTGATCGGGCTACCACTGGACGCGCAATCCGACGCTGCCATCACCATCTTTGCCAACCTGGTGACGTTCACGCCGGGCACGCTGAGCCTGGATGTGTCCAATGACCGCCGTATGCTGTTCATCCACGCCATGTACATCGACGACGAGGAGCAGCTCGTCGCCGATCTCAAACACATGGAACGCCGCGTCATCAAGCTGCTAAGCTGAGGGGTCGAACGTGTCTGCCTGGGTCATCACACTGACATTCTTGCTGCTCTCCGCGGCAATCATTCTCGCCTTCGTGCGTCTCGCGCAGGGGCCGTCGCTCCCCGACCGCGTGGTCGCGCTGGAGCTGATCGCAGTAATCACCGTGGCCTTCATCGTCACCTACGCAATTGCCTGGGATCGCCCACAGTTTCTTGATGTCGCCCTGGTGCTGGCGCTGACCGGTTTCATGGCTGCCGTGGGCTTCGCCCGCTACCTGGAGCGTGGAGGCAAGGACAATGAGTAGCTTCCTCACCGGCTTCTTTCTTCTGATCGGGGGCGCCTTCACGCTGATCGGCGCCCTTGGCCTGATACGCATGCCCGATCTGCTGCTGCGCATGCATGCCACAACCAAGGCCGGCGCGCTGGGGGCAGGGCTGATTGCCGTCGCCTCCGCCTTCCACTTTGCCGATGCTGCCGTGGTGGTGCGGGCAGTCTCCATACTGGCCTTCGTGGTGCTGACTGCGCCTGTGGCAGCGCATATCATCGGCCGTGCCGGGTACTTCAAGGGCGTGCCCCTCTGGGACCGAACGGTCAAGGATGATCTCAAGGAAAAGCTCGACACGGAAAATCACGTGCTCTACTCCGGGCTGGAGACCGACGAGGAAAAGGCCGCGGCGCGGAAGGAGAGTTAATGGTCTCCGGGCCGGACGCCACCCTGGTTGAGGCTGATATCCGACGTGCGCTGCAGGAGGACGTGGGCAGCGGCGACCTCACCGCCGGGCTTGTCCCTGCCGGTCAACGCATGGTGGCTGACGTTATCAGCCGCGAGTCCGGTGTATTGTGCGGCCGCGCCTGGTTCGACGGGGTCTTCAAGGCCATCGACCCTGCAATCGAGATCTCCTGGCTGGTGCGCGATGGAGAACGCCTGAAGGCTGGGCAAACACTGTGTTCGCTACAAGGGCCGGCTCGTGGCCTGCTAACGGGCGAACGCACCGCACTCAACTTCCTGCAGACTCTCTCCGGCACCGCAAGCTCGGCCCACCGTTACGCCACCGCCATTGAGGGCACAAGCGCGCGCATACTCGATACCCGGAAGACCTTGCCGGGGCTACGCCATGCCCAGAAGTACGCAGTCCGCTGCGGAGGGGCAAGCAATCACCGGCAGGGCCTGTTCGACGCCATTCTGATCAAGGAAAACCATATCCATGCGGCAGGCTCCATCGCCGCAGCTGTCGAAGCTGCCCGCCGCCAACACCCGGCTGTGAGCGTGGAAGTGGAAACGGAAAATCTCGAGGAACTCGACCAGGCTCTGGCGGCGGGCGCTGACGTCATCATGCTGGATAACTTCAGCCTTGCCGACATGCGCCAGGCGGTAAAACGCACCAGTGGTCGAGCAAAGCTGGAAGCATCCGGCAACGTGGAGCTGGGCGTACTACGGGAGATCGCCGAGACCGGCGTGGATTTCATATCGGTTGGTGCCCTGACCAAGCACGTCAGGGCGCTCGACCTGTCAATGCGATTCAGCGACGCCGGGGCCTGACGCCTGGGCGTTTCCCACCATGTCGCCCACCAGGGCACCGACATCCGCCAAGCGACCCTCGGCCTGTTCGAGACACAGGCGAAGCCTTGGCCAGTTCAGGCCCAGTTGACGCAGTGCAGACTCCGATAGCAGCGGCATTGCGTGGTCACCGGGGTTACCCACCTGCATGCCCCGGGCGAGGATGTCGGCAACGTGGACAATGGCCGCATGCACGTACTCCAGGCCGGAGATCTCTGGCTGGTGGTGATGTGCAATGGCTTCGATGATCGGCCTGGGCAGCCCCCAGCGTTCGGCCACACGCTCGCCGACCACACAGTGATCGAACCCCAGCACGCCGGCTTCCGCATCACGAATCCAGACATCGTGCCGGTCCCGGTACAGCAGAATGGCGCGAAACTGGCGGGGAAAGTGGATATCAAGCACGACCCGACCAATGTCATGCAACAGCCCTGCGGTGAACGCCGCCTCGCTGTCGGCACCAACCTCGTCGGCAATGGCAGCTGAGAGGATGGCCGTCGCGGCACAGTGCTCCCAGAAAGCATAACGGTCAAACCGGCGCTGGCCCTGGGCATCCGGCGGGAACTGGGCCATCACCGCACAACCGGAGACGATGCTCTGCAGCGCGTTGATCCCGAGACAGAAACACGCCTCCCGGATGGATTGCACAGGGTGATCAAGCCCGAGAGCCGGGGAATTGACCACACGGACGACGCTGGCAGCGAGGCCAGAATCCATGCGGATCACGCTGGCATAGGCCTCGAGATCAATCTCGCCGGCGGCATTGAGTTCCATGATCCGCGCTGCCGACGTCGGCAGCGCGGGAACCTGGCGCAGTCCGCGGTCGAGGTCTCTGAGAACGATGGGACTCACTGCGTGTTACCGACCCGATGCTCTGTCAGTAGGCGGCGTAATTGCCGCATGCATGGTGTCGTCCGCCAATGCCGGAATAGGTGGTCATACGACTCTTCGAGGGCGGCGCGGCGACGGGCCACTGCCTCGTCGGAGAGCAACTCACACACCGGCACCATGGTGATGCCGCGTTGCTGCAGACGCTGGCGTAGGCGGCTGGAAAGTACCTGCCCTTCGCCGGCCAACACATGCCCGGCGGGATCATGCACCGGTCGAGCCAGGGCAGCGTCAACGGAGACCGACTCGAGGGGCATGTAGACGACACGATTGAGCATCCGTTTCTCCATGGAACAACCGACAGGCGGTTTATGTTTTCTTGGATGCTCCGCAGTGTAACCAGCGCTTCATCGGGCAAGCGTGAACCCGTCCACAACTTCGAAGGCAGTGGCGGAAGGCCCATGGAAGTTTGTCGGAAAGCCAAACAAAATGTGTTTCAAATCAGAAACAAAGATGCGCTCTTGTCGCCCATGAGAGACAAGAGCTCGATCATCGAGGGGGGTCCGAACTGACCTCGTCAACCAGCGCCAGTATGGATCGATACGGGATCCCGCTGCTCGCCGTCAGGCCGATCTCACAGGTCCGGGAGTTGGAGTAGCCGGCAACGCAGCCGCGCACCTGCTGCTCCAGTGTCCGCAGGGCTGACTGATTCAACGCCGGCGTCTGAAAGCCCTTGTCACCTGCGAATCCGCAGCACTGGATATCCGGCGGCAACCTCACCTCTTTCGCGCAAGCCCTGGCGACTGCCACGAAGGTCTGGCCGAGCCCCATCTTGCTGCTCGAGCAGGTAACATGAACAGCGATGGGCTCCTGCTTCGGGGTGATCTCCAGTCGCGGCAGCACGTGGTCGTGGATGAACACCACCGGCTCATGGAGATCCAGCTTTTCACTCAGCGTGTTTCCCATGCGCATGGCGCAGGGGCTGGTATCACAGAGAATCGGCAGGCGGCCCTGATCAGAGGCCTTGAGCAGGGCCGTGTTCAGTTCGTCGGCCTTGCGGTCGGCCTCGGCGAACTGCCCCTTGGACTCGAATGCCATGCCGCAGCAAAGGCCATGTACCCCCTCAGGGATGACCACCTGATAGCCCGCCTTGTGCAGCACCGTGAGCGTCAGATCCAGCGTCGAGCGGTCATCCGGTTCCTGGCGCGACGCGCCGAACATCCGCGTGGCGCAGGACGGCAGGTAGACAACGGTACCGGCATGCGCTTCAGATTGGCTGGATTCGCCCTTCCCAGCGAGCACCCCAACCGCCGGCGCATTGGGCATGGACGGCAACCACTGGGGAACGCGATGACCGGAGACTCGGCGGACAATCCCCGTGATTCGCCCCATGGCGCCGGTTCCCACCGCACGATGCACCAGGTTCGCAGTCCGCAGTGCGCCCCGGGCGGTGGCGGTCATGCCAGCGAAGTGTTTGCCGGCAAAAGCGGCCCGGCCCGCCTTTGAGGCGCCAGCCTCGGCGCGCAGCTTGCGGATCAGGTCGCCGGTGTTGATATCCACGGGGCACGGCATGGCGCAGAGCCCGGTGGCCGCACAAGTCTCGATACCATCGTAGGCATAGCTGTCCCACAGCGCCCGCAGCCGGTCCGGATCGTCGCCACTGCGCTCCAGGCGCGCAATCTCCCGGCGGATCACGATCCGCTGGCGTGGAGTGAGAGTCAGGTCCTTCGATGGGCAGACCGGCTCACAGAAACCGCATTCGATGCACTTGTCCACCAGCGGATCTGCCGCCGGCAGCGGCTTCAGGTTTTCCAGGTGCAGTGTCGGATTGCGACTGAGGATGACGTCGGGGTTGAGCAGGTTCTCCGGGTCGAACACTTCCTTGATCTTCCACATCAGCGCGTAGGCGTCGGCGCCCCACTCCAGCTCCACGAAGGGCGCCATGTTCCGGCCGGTGCCGTGCTCGCCCTTGAGGGAGCCGCCGTACTTCACCCCCACCAGCTCCGCCAGATCACGCATCATGCCGTCGTAGCGGGCGACCTCAGCCGGGTCGTCGAAGCCCTGGGGAAAGACGAAATGCAGGTTACCTTCAAGGGCATGCCCGAACAGGATGGCGTTGTCGTAACCGTGGCGGCGAAGCATGGCGATCAGCTCACCAACACCGGCCTCCAGCCTGTCCATGGGGAAGGCCACATCCTCGATCAGCACCGTGGTGCCAGCATCACGCACGGCACCGACGGCCGGAAACATGCCTTTCCGCATGTTCCAGTACAGGGCATAGGTCTTGGCATCCCGGGTGAACTCGATGCTGTTGATCGTGCTGATCTGCGCCAGCGCGCGGTTCACGGCGTCGACCCGGCCGCTCAACGTTGTCTCGTCCTCGGCGCGCACGTCCACCAGCAGGGCGGCCGCGTCCTCCGGCAGCCCCTGCAGCAGGCTCTCCAGCCCGCGAATGTTTTCCACCGAGCGCATGGATGCCCGATCCATGAGCTCCACGGCGGCCACCGGGGTCTCCTGCAGTTGCTTCAGGGCCGCAGTCGCCCGACAGGCCGCGGCCATGTCGGGGAAAACGATCAGCGCGGCAGCCTTCAGCGCTTCGTCCGGCACGGTGTCGTAGGTGATGGAATTGATGAAACCCAGCGTTCCCTCGGAACCGATCATCAGGTGCTTCAGGATCTCGATACCGTCCTCGAAATCCACCAGGCTGTTGAGGGCATAGCCCACCGTGTTCTTGAGGCGATACTTGTGACGAATCCTGTCCGCCAGCTCACTGTTCTCGCGCGTTTCCCGACCCAGTTGCTCCAGGCCGGAGATCAGCTCGGCCCGGTCACGGCGAAACCGTGCGACGCTGTTCGGATCAGCCGTATCGAGTACCGTTCCGTCCACCAGGGTGACGTGGATATCCCGCACGGTGCGGTAGCTGTTCTGCGATGTTCCGCAGCACATACCGGATGCATTGTTCGCGGCAATCCCACCCACCATGCAGGCACCGATGGAGGCCGGATCCGGTCCGATCTTGCGGCCGTAAGGCGCCAGGATTCGATTGGCATCGGCACCGATCACACCCGGGTCAAGCCGAATGGCCTGCCCGTCCTCGAGGACGTCTGCGCTGCGCCAGGTGAGCCCGAGCTTGATCAGTATCGAATCGGTAACCGCCTGCCCCGACAGCGACGTCCCGGCCGCGCGAAACGTCACCGGCACCTGTCGCTCGCGACACTCCCGTAGCACGCTCCGCACTTCCTCGCCGGTATTCACATGCACCACGGCCTTAGGAATCAGGCGGTAGAAGCTGGCATCCGTGCCGTAGGCAAGGACCCGAAGCGGGTCGGTACTCAGTCTCTGGGAAGGTATGACTTCTGCGAGCGCTTCGAGCAGATCCGGATAAGGGGCTTGCATGAACGACTCCTTGCCGTGCATGCCGCAGCGAGGTGACGCTGAGGCACCGGCCTGAAATGAAAACCTACGCTACTGAGCATGACGCCTGTCGTCCCTTCGAGACAACCGTCAGGCGCCGGCGTTCGCCCCGCCGCCGCATCCGACCGGCAGGACAGCGTTTCGCGTACTTCAATTGAAGTGACGGAGAAACTCGACCCCACCGTAAGCGCCACTCTCGCCATCCCGTATGCGTTTGGTGCCGGCTTTGATCACGAGCTCCAGTGGTCCGACAACCCGGTTGAGCTGCAGCGCAAGGCCGAATTGCCGTGCGTCATAGTCGCGGTCGCCATGGGCAACGAATTCGGGGCCCAGCAAAGTCCTCGGGCTGGTTCTCACAAGCACCCTGGCACGCCCCCAATAGGCGCGATAACGCGGCGTATAGCTGATACTCGTCGCGTACAGCAAACGGTTTGCGTGCAGCAGGCCTGCATCAATATCGACCTGGGCGACGATGCTCGAGCCCTCCTGCGGATTGTCCGGCTGGGACGGGGTGTAATGCGTATTGCGGTAGGCGGCCCCCGCGCCAAAGCCCAGCCAGCCGTTGGGCACCGGAATTTGGTAACCGATTGCCACGGAGCCACCCCAGCTATCCGCCTCTACGACGTCGTCTTCCACCGGATACTCGTAGCCGATATAGCTGACGCTGTAGCGGTGAACGAACCCGTTTCCCAACTGCCCCGAGAACGGAAACAATGCGGTTACCTGGGCAAAGCGGCCATCGAACACCTCCTCCGCTCCACCAAGCAACATCCAGTCGGCCTTGACTGGGCTAGCCTCCAGAGCGGCCACTGCGGCGAGTGCACAGGCAAGCCCTCGGCACAGTGTCATGCGGAAGAACGTTTCCATGTCGTCATGCTCCGGACGTTTTGAAGCGTGTAGAGATAAACCGGGCCATCCGCGGTCTCGACTCTCCCGTCTTCCGTGACTTCGCCGAAGAGTTCCTGCGTGTCGTCGCTGCCTCCTACTGTGATCATGACGCTGGTGCCTTCGGGAACCTCCTGCATCAGCACCATTTTCCTGTCTTCATCGGGGCCCACACCGGCGGACGAGACAACCCCCTGGAATTCGCGCAAAGTTAACTCGACGGGTCGGGAATAAGTGCAGCATTGCCAATGTCCTACATTGGCAAACAGCGCCCCTTTGCTCTCTTCCAGCGCATCCGGCCCGTTGGGGCGCAGCAGCTTGTGCGTGTGATCTGAAATCCTGAGGAAATGCCACTGCAGATCATTGCCATGCAGAAAAGCCTCCAGTTGCTTGACGACTTCCTCGGGCAGGGCTTCGAACTCGCAGCCGTATGTCGCTGCTATCCGCCGCGAGTCCGTTGGTGCCTGCCGAATGCTGCGAATCCAGCCGCGAAACGGCATTGGCCCACTGGGCACGTGGAGGTATCCGGTCAGCTTCTTGCCGGATTCCACCGGCCCGGACAAGTCCCCATGAAAGCTGAACCCCTGGGCGGACAGGTCTTCCACGGTCACAAGCTTTTCGGAATGGCCCTCCAGCTTGATCAGGGCACAGGTCGGTATGCTGAAGCGATACTCCTGCCTGCGATGACGAGCGTTAACACGGGTAAAGCGCAGAAGGCTGAATGCGATGCTCATGACCAGTCCGCACCAGAAAATGTTGGCGATCAGTGCATCCAGCGCAAGATTCCCGCTTCGGTAATGCACGAAAATGCCCACTGGTATCGCTACGGCACTGAGCAGGAGGATGAAAATCTGCGGGTACAGCGGGGCGAGCGTCGACGGACTCGGGTTGCGTTTCTTCGCGGAAACCACGAAGCGCAGGCGTCGGCGGAAAAAGGCCAAAGTGGACTGGCAGAAAACCGCAAAACGGGCGAAATTGTACTCTTCACCCAGAAAAAGGTGACTGTGGCCCCGCGTAATGACGCCAAAGGTCCAGAATGTCACCGCCAGATAAGGCAGAAAGATCAGAAGGAATTCAAGCACGGTGATATTGATCGGCAACTTGCCCGATAAAAGCGCGAACGCGGGCACCGTATAGAAGATCGCGCGTTGCCAGCCATCGAAGTACGTGATGATGCTGGAGAAGTAATTCAGTCGCTGCGGGAGGGTGAGGTTTGTGTTGCTCAACAGGCGCTCACGGCGCCAGACCTGCATGGCCCCCTGGCCCCAACGCAACCGCTGACGCATGTACTCGGCAACGTCGATGACGGCAATGCCATAGGCCAGGGGGTGCGGGTGATAGACCGATTCGTAGCCTTTCTCATGAAGCCGCAACGATGTGTGGAGATCCTCCGTCACCGAGCCGGTTGCAAAGCCGCCGATTTCATCCAGGGCCCGGCGGCGCAACACGGCGCAGCTGCCGCAGAAAAAGGCCGCGTTCCAGTAATCCTTTCCACGCTGGATGATGTTGAAAAACAGTGACTGTTCGGTCCAGAGGTTTCTTTTCCTGCGCGTGACGCGATGCTGGTAGGAGTCGAGATTGTAGAACTCCTGCGGCGTCTGCACGAACGCAACCTGGCTGTCCCGGAAGTAGCCCAGCGTTTCCAGCAGAAAACGCTTGTGCGGTGCGTGGTCGGCATCGAACAGGGCCACAATCGAACCTGTACCGTATTTGAGTCCGTTGTTCAGGTTACCGGCTTTTGCGTCCGTGTTTTCCGAGCGCCCCAGATAAAGGCAGCCGAGCCGCTGTGCAAGCGCGCGCATTTCTTCCCGGTCCCCGTCATCGAGCAGCCAGGTCATGTGGGGATATTTCATGCCCACAGCGGCTAGCAGGGTCCGTCTGACCACATCCACGGGTTCATTGTACGTGGTGATGAACACGTCCACGGTGAGTCCGGGAGGTGGCGGAGGCGCTTTCCGGTCGGGCAGCCGCCAGCACATGTGCAGCAGCAGCAGCATGGTGCCGATGCCAAAGAGTTCGGCCGCGAAGACCGAGGCGGAAAACAGTATTGCGTCAGGGTTGAGCGTGCCGGAACGCCACACCACATAGGACAACGCCACAATCGTATAGATCGCGACGACTAGATATTTCGGTTTACTGGCAGTCAGAGCTTCCCTATTACCTGTTATCGGATCCACCTGCATGTCGCCGCCTTGATATCAGCGTCGGCTCTGCCTCGCTGACCCCCGCCTCGTCAGGCCCTTGGCTCGAATGGGCTCGTCCCCTAAGACTCTAGTCCCAGTAGACACGTCTGTATGCAAGCTCCCCCTCTCTCCGCGCGGTACTGGCGTCCTTGGTCTACGTCTCGCCCACAATCGGGTAAGAGGCGCAGTCATCGCTTGATTGATTCAGGTCAACCGGCCACTTGAAGACTCCACGTACGGTCTACGTCCACTCTGCGCCGGCGAAACCTCATCCTGGTGCCATTTGCATCGAACTGGAGTAATGAATGTCTGGAATTAACGTGCGTGCACTTGCCATCGCCATCGGTACCTGTGCGGGCGCCATTGCAGTACCACTTGCCGCCGCCGTCGCACCAGAGCGTGGAGTTGATTCGTACGAAGGCTCCGCTGCCGACACCTTTGCGGCCCTGGGTGCGCTGACAGTGAAAGGGCGACTCATGCGCTCGAGCGAACTTGGGCACGAGGCTTATCAGCCGACACTCGCCGGCGACCCTATGGGCAGTATTGGTCAAACATGGCTGGAGCTGCTCCGGGATGCCCGAGACCGCCACGTCGACAACGGTGATCTCCGGGATGCGGCGTCACCGGAGGAACCAGCGGCAATGCGAATACATGCGGACGCTGCGTACATCTACCACATGCATCACAGTGCCGGTCGCTTTGAGGCCCACGGTCTGTTTGATGAACTGACCCACGAGCCTTCGCCGTTTCTCAGTCAAATCGGACAACAATTGCTGCGCGAGCGATACACTGACGGCCGATTCCATCAGCCGGGTCAGACGGATAACGCTCCGGATGCCTCGGCCATGGCGCATGGGCTGGACGCGTTTCACGCAACAGCTTACGCCTGGGTGCGCTGGCACAAACCCGGCGGGGCGTCTGACATGGGCCAACTTGATGAAGCAACCATGGAAGCGTGGATGGGTCATGACCGGGGCGAGCTGCTTGGTGTGGCCCGCGCCGTCGCGACCACGCTTGATGAGCACTGGGACGAAGACGCGGGTGTGTACCGTTTCGACGACGGCGGCACCACTTGGGCGATTGATGACTTGGGCGCCCTGGTTCGAGGTCATAAGGGTCTCTACGAGATTCTTCATATATTCGGTGAAGAATCGGATCGGCAAGTGGCCGCGCAACTCTTCGATCGCGCAGCAGCGATGAGCGATGCACTGCTGGGTGAGGACGGTCCTGCGACGCCCTGGGGCCTTCCAGCAGAGGTACGATTTGAAGAAGGTGCTGCCGTTGCTGCATCCGATCGTATCGATGTGGCCGCTCAGTGGCGGCTCGTGCATCAGGTGACCGGTGGTTTCTCAATCTTGCGCGAGCGTGAAGGTACAACCGCCTTCCTGGACGAGCGGTCTCCGAATCTGACGTCGACCATTGGGGGTGGCATCGATGACTTGCTGTCAGGCGCGCTGGACCATCAGCTTGTCGACGGGATCGTGGTTGCTGAACTCGACGCAACGGATGGCTCGGTGCGGGACGATCGGGCGACAACGCAGGCTGTCACTGCCTTCATCCGAGGGGTTGGGAATGGATACCGCACCGGGACTGCGTTTGATCGTCCCGGCTCCTGGGAGGACGACGAAAAGTTGGCCGAGCGGAGTGAACGGCTCTACGACCGGTTCCTGAATCATGGTCGACTGTTAACCGACGAGTTGTTGCAGTAATGGGAGTCGAACCCCCGCCTTGGGATCATTTCCCGCTTCAACAAGGAACCTTCCTCGACACTACTCTGTAGTCGTGGCTCAGCCTGCGATGGCAACCTTGGGGCCGTGCGCGCCCCAAGGGTATGCACCTCATGTGCACCCAAACTTGCACCAAGTGACCGGAGTTCGAAAAGGAAGGGGGCAGGCATTCAGCCTAACCCCTTGTGCTACCTGACACATAGGTAACGGAGTATACCGGAGACATAGGTTACACAATTCAGCATTTGGGGGACGCACTCCCAGATGCCCTTGTAAAGAGTGTAATCGTATGGACGAATGTCTTCGGGAAGTTCATCCCTTTGTTCCATCCCTGGACAGCCGAATACTGTCGCTACATTTGCCGTACGATAAGGATTATTGCGTGGACACCGAGACGACCAAACTCACCATTCGCCTCCCGCGACAAGACGTGGAGTTTGCGAAAACCTATGCCAAAGCCCACGGCTTGACTGTGACTGAGGTGATTGATCGGTACCTGCGCCGGATGCGTGCCCTGGAAACACATCAACCGTCGCCAGATCTGGATTTCATAACCGGTCTGATACCCGCCGATCTTGATGCTGAAGATGAATATCGGCGCCATCTCACCAATAAGCACACATGATTCTCCTCGACACGAATGTTGTGCTCGATGTCGTACAAAAACGTAATCCTCACTACCGGGCATCGGCTTTAGTGCTGGACAGGGTGCTCCGCAAAGAGGTCATGGGTGCACTTCCAGCACACGTGGTCACCACGATTCACTTTCTTGTCAGTCGCCATCAGAGCGCGGATACAGCATCCCGAGTGGTCGAATGGTTGCTTGGCCGTTTTTCGATAGCAACCGTCGGGAAGCCGGAACTGAGGCGAGCGCAGGCCCTGAGATGGACAGATTTTGAAGACGCGGTTGTGGCAGCCGCGGCTGAGACATCAGACTGCGATACGATTATCACGCGTAAAGTTCAAGACTTCAGGGCCTCTCCGGTTACAGCGCTAACACCTGAGGAATACTTGCTCGGACTCGACAACGTGCCGCCGAGCTGAACCCGATCGGTTCAACATCTGCAAAAAGACGGTGTTCGTGGGGGCTACTGCCTACACAAAAGAATACGACTTGCGTCGATAGGCGCAAGCCGTTGTTTTTATGGTGCCGGCGAGAGGAGTCGAACCCCCGACCTACTGATTACGAATCAGTATGTTTTTTGTCTCATGACACTTCACGACGTATCCAAAAATTTTTAACTTATTGTTTTTACTTTTTTTAAAGGAAACTCCGTAGCCCACTGTTTCAGGTTAATGCTCTCTATGCATGCTAGTGTATGCACTACAATATGCACTACGGAGGTCACCCTGCGATGCTCACGGTCAAGAAGCTCGATACTGCCCAACCCCGCAAAGGCCCCTACCGACTTTGGGATAACGACAGGTCAGGCTTCGGGGCACAAGTTACCCCAGCAGGCACAATCACTTTCTTCCAGGCATATACGGGGAAAGGCAAGCGGAAGTTTTTAAATCTTGGACGCTACCCAGACACGGGGCTACGCGAGGCAAGGGATCAAGCTTCTGAGGCGCGGAAACTAATTCAGAGTGGCGTAGATCCCAGGGAAGCACGGCAAGAGGCACGTCTGACAGAAGATCGACGAAAAGCGGAAGCGGAAAATAAGCGACAACTCGAAGCGTCCCGCGGCTCGCTAGAGCAACTGCTCGCGACTCATCTAACAACGCTCAAACAAAAAGGTCGGACGCAAAGATACGTCGACGACCTTAGGGGGACGTTTGAACGGTGGGTACCAACCTCGCTCCTCACGTGCAAGGTCGCCGACATCACACCATTGGACCTACAGAGAGTCATAGGCAGCGCTATAAGCAAAGCCAGCCCTAACACCGCCAACCGCCTACGCACCTTCCTCCATGCCGTATTTAAAACAGGGCTGCATCATGACCATAATCCAGCGCATGTAAACTCAGAGCTTTCGTTCGGCCTAAGCATGAACCCGATGGATGCTATTCCGTCCCAACCTCCTTCCGCAGCAACGCGAGACCGCGCCCTAGATTTCTCAGAACTCGCACGTATCTGGACAGCCCTCCCATTCGCACCCGGATCCCCCATAATGAAGGCGGAAGTCAAACTTCAACTGCTGTTAGGGGGCATGCATTTTACTGAAGTCGGCCAGGCTAGGTGGAGCGAGTTCGACCTAACAAAAAGTCTCTGGGAGATCCCAGCCAACCGCGGCTCTAATGAAGCAGGTACGAAAAACAGACGCCCGCACATCATGCCGTTATGCCCCATGGCCCTAGAAGAACTCAAATATTTGAAAGAGTTCACTGGCAGTACACCATTTTTATTTCCCAACACGCGACGCGACGATGCTCCAATGAGTAGCACCGCACCTGCTCAATTTGTACGCAACCGACTCCGGCCATTCATGGATGAACAAGACCGGCTCCGCGGTATAACGCCGCTTGAACCGTGGTCCCCTGCAAACCTCCGCTCAACCGTGAAAACCCGGCTGGGTGAACTCGGATACAACTCTGAGTGGCGTAACCGGCTTCAGAACCACGGACAGCTAGGAATTGACGTGAGGCACTACGACCGGTGGGATTTTTTAGATCAAAAACGGGAGATGTTAGAAGTCTTCGAGCGCCGCCTGGGGAATGAAATTGAAAATTTAAAATAAGAAATTTCGCAAAATTTAAAACAAAAACTTCAACCAAAACAGATGCTTGCAATTTTCCCTGTTATTCATATAATACGCCAATCCAACCGTGAAAAAGGAGAGCAATATGTACTTATCGAACAATCAAGTCCAAAAGCGATACAACATCAGTAGAACCACCATTTGGCGCTGGACAGAAAAAGGAATCATGCCGAAACCGCATGACATCGGTGGACTTAAGCGCTGGCGCCTAGATGAGCTGGAGCGATGGGAGAAGAAGCTTAATTGATAGAATTTTATCGTTTCATATAAACTAAAAGGATCTGGCCATGTAAAAAATAAAGAATTTTTATTAAATTAAAAACATTTTTTAAGTCCTTATATTTCTATTCCTTATACCGAGTCGTCTTGAATGGATAAATACGGACAAGTAAGGAGAATCCTTATGTAAAAAATTTAGCCTATAGGAGAAAATACCATGCTAAAAGCAGATATTAAAAATAATGTAAACGATAGCAAGAACAACGAAACCGACAACATCAAGCCCAACCTGCAGGAAGCCCAAAAGTTTCTTTCGCTTCTCGACGGAGAAGCAGAAGTCTTTACTTTCCAGACTTTTGCAGATACGCCGCAGGCCAAGGAAAACTCGTCCCAGTACGCACGCATTTTCTCTGGAACGTTAGATGAGTATGCAAAAAAGCTAACGAAACTGAACCAGCAAGGTGCGGGTGTATTCGTCACCGTACAGGAGACAGACGGCGAAGGTCGCAAGAAAGAAAATATCACCCGTATCCGCGCTATTTTTCAAGAAGACGACGAAGGGAGTGATACACGCTTCCCAGTGGACCCACACATAACCGTGCAATCCAGTCCGAACAAGTATCACCGATACTTCTTAACGGAAGGCGCGTCCCCTCATGAGTTCGAGGCCGTTCAGCGGCGGATGGTGGAGGACTATGGCAGCGATCCCAGTGCGAAGGATAGAGCGCGTGTTTTAAGACTTCCGGGGTTTTACCACCAAAAAGACCCGAACAAACCCCATATGGTTCATATAGTCAAGAGCACTGCAGAACGACCTATCCCTTGGGACAGATTGAAGACTGCGTTTCCACCGGTTGGATTGGAAGGGCGTAGGACGGTGGCGAGCGCTTCCGGGAAGAACTTC
This sequence comes from Natronocella acetinitrilica, assembly GCF_024170285.1. NCBI lineage: Bacteria > Pseudomonadati > Pseudomonadota > Gammaproteobacteria > Chromatiales > Ectothiorhodospiraceae > Natronocella > Natronocella acetinitrilica. The sequence continues at coordinate 109,808 of NZ_JALJXV010000010.1, read as the reverse complement.
CTCACAAACCCGGCTGAGATCCTCAGCGCGCTAGGGGCCCTAGACCCTGACTGTGACTACAACTCCTGGCTTCGCGTAGGAATGGCACTCCACTCGACCAAGGCCGGGTCAGCGGCCTTCGAGCTCTGGGACCAATGGAGTGTCAAAGGCCACAAGTATCGGGACGGAGAGACGGCAAAGATGTGGGAAACTTTCAACTCTAACTGTCCCAATGGTGTCAAGCTAGGAACACTGTTCCATATGGCTAAGCAAGCAGGTTGGACCGGCAGTCCCCCCATCGCCCCGCCAATATCTGGTTCGGCGAATAATAGCCTAATTAGTCTCGGCACTGACGGGCTTCCGGACCTTACGCACGATCAATTGGCTCTTGATCTGTCGGCGAAATACGGATGGCAAAATAACGCTAAGTATGTGGCGAAACAGGGCAATTGGTTCTTTTGGAACGGCACTGTCTGGTCTTTGGATCAAAAGCAGACGCATATTACCCAAACTAGGTCATTTATTCGCGATCTTGCACTTGATGTGGAAAAGTGGGCAAAAGAATACGCGCAAAACATTGGTTCCACGGATGAGGCGAATAAGTTTGAAGCTCGATGGAAAAGCCATGCGAAAAATCTGCGGCAGCGAAGTTTTTTTATCAACGTCGCAAATACCGCGCAAAGCAACTCAGACCTAATTGCGGCTCCAAAGGATTTCGATTCTGACCCAATGTTAGTGGGAACACCGGGCGGCACGGTGGATCTCCGCAGCGGAACGCTGCGTGCCGCTGAACGTGGGGATTTAATCACCCGGCAAGTTGCCGTCACTCCAGCTTCACTCGGTGCCCATGCGGCTCAGTGGGAGGCCTTCCTTGCGCAAACACAGGAAGATGATGCGGAGATGGTGGGCTTCCTAAAGCGTCTATGCGGCTACGCCTTAACCGGGCTGACCAGCGAGCACAAGCTGCCGTTCATCTTTGGAACTGGGGGCAATGGAAAGTCGGTCTTCTGCAACACTATCCATCAAATCATGGGCGAGTATGCAACACGCACTCCTGCCGAAACCTTCCTCGCCAACCGCGGACCGCAGCATCCAACAGATTTAGCTAGCATGGAAGGGAAACGGCTTGTTACGGCAGCCGAACTTCCCGTAGGCGCAACCTGGAACGAGTCGTTACTTAAAGACCTAACAGGGGGAGATCTAATTTCGGCGCGCCGCATGCGGCAGGATTTCTTTGAGTTCTCACCCGAGTGCACGGTCTTCATGATCGGTAATCAAAAACCTGCTCTCAGGACTGTCGATGACGCCATGCGTCGTCGTCTTCTGTTGATTCCATTTACCCGCCAGATTAGTGATCGGGACAGGGATCCTGACCTCATGGACAAGTTAAAAGCCGAGTGGCCTGCGATCCTCCGTTGGATGATTGACGGGGCCATAGAGTGGCAGAAACAAGGCCTGAACGCCCCTCAACGCGTTGTCGACGCATCCCGTGATTACCTAGATAGCGAAGACACTCTGAAGGAGTTCATGACTGACTGTCTCGAAAAGACGGACAAAGGGTTTGTGCTGACAAAGGACGTATACAGCGCATTCAAGCAGTGGTGCGAAGAGCGAGGCATGACCCCCTGGACTCAGCAAAGCCTCACGAAGTCCATCCGAAACCGAGGCTTTGACGTCACTAGGCAAAGTAGCGGATATGCCTTAAACGGATTTAAAGTTATCCAAGAAAACCTAGGGATATCACCTGTTTCCTCCTACACTTCTAAGAAGTTGCAAGTTTAGGAGTTAAACCCGCGCAAAAAGGGAAGCCTTAGGTCTTCCCTTTTTTAAATACATGCTTTGTTACTTATGCGATGACATGCAGTGATTAATGTCGCTCCTCCGTATTCCAATTTTTGTGTATGTTGTGTATACAGTGAATGCTTTACGCATATAACATGGATTTAACCAAGATAACTTTCAAATTGACGATAAAGTAGAAAAGCATTCACTGCATACACTTAGTACACTTAACAAATAAAAAACCGGGATACAACGATAATTTAGAGACTTCAATAAAAACCATATAGTTAAAAAATGGCTATTATCTCTAGACGCAACAAGCCCAGACAATACCCGGAGAACACTGATAAGTGAAACGTGGTTCCCGCAAATTACGGACATCTCCACCAACGTCCAACTGAGTCAACTCGTAATAGAGATACCGCACACAAATAACCGGTCCGCCAGAATAATAAATACAATGGATGCGGCAGAAATATTGAAATGGATTACAATAGAACTAAGGGAAAACACCATGCGAGACACAGAACAGGCAGTCCAGACTCAACAGAAATCCCCATATGCGGAAGATGGCTACCAGGAAGGTCATCTCAACATTGTGGGCTTCGACGAACTCGTCCCCGTTGCAATCGCCGCAAAAATTACCGGCCTTTCATCTCGGAGCCTTCGCCGACTGGTCTTCGATGGTCAGCTACCTGTATATCGGTATGCGCCAAACTCAGCACGGTACCTAGTGCGCGACCTTGTCGAGTGGACAGAGGAACGACGTATCGAGCCGTCTAAGTAATGGAGTATCAACTCAATACCTAGAATATAGATCTCTCTAAGGCATTGATTCGTTTCAAGAGCGCTTCGTTATATTTGTTGGAACCATCCACGTCATAACGACACCGTCTCTGGCAATTTGGATGAACTGCTGCCACATATCGCGGGTCATCAGGCCGTCTTCTGAAGCGCGGAGAAGATGGTGAGGCGCGAGGTAAGGTTTGCCATCGGCTCGAATGAGCGGCGCGGGTGCTGCTCTGGAACGAGCTCCAGATGGCCATTTTGTCGACATTCTTAACAACTTCAGCCGAGGCATCCTGTTCGGGCCGGTGTCAATTCAGGTAACTCCATGATCTGCCTGTTAAATATATATCTGGATCGACATTTGCTAGTGCGGTTTCTGATTGGCTCTACCCGTTCACGCGGAGCGGCATCAGTATATAGGTCCGTAGACCGCGGTTCCCGTAAAGGTAAGTTACAGGACAGCTCATATAGATCGGAAAGACTATCCCAGAAAGAGATTCCACACCATACATCCAAAACCTGTAAGAATTAGGGCCCTTTTTATGATCATCGCGATTGCCTTTGGTGGAGAAGTTTTCTCAAAAAATAGTTGGAAATCGAAGGTCGGAAGCTGTAGCACAGTTCTAAACAAATACGGCCGACCGGAATAAGGGAGTCTGTTAAAAACAGACAGGCGTTTTGATGTTAATCGAATATCATCGATGAGCAGAAAAAAGATGCTGACGAAAAAACGCAGCCTAGTCAGTCAAAGAGTCTTTTCGAACGGAAGGATGGGCCATTTATGGGAATAATAGAGGACGAGCAGGAAACCTTTACATTAGATGAGTTTGCATCTCACTACGAATTAACGCCTTTGGAATTGTTGGAGACGATCCGTGACAAAAGACTTAACGGCTATGAAGCAGTGAGGCGTGGGAAAGAAATAATTATAAGAAAGATAAGCAGCGATAGAGAGCAGACGGCTGAGGCGATCGATGAGAAAGAAGAAGCCGCCGATTCCAATGAGCGTGAAAGTAAATCTTTATTTTGCACCCAGTGCGGTGAACGCCTATCTGCTGAGGCTAATTTTTGTCCAAGCTGTGGATTGAAGAAGAAAATATATTCCGAGGAAAATAACACGGAAGTCGAACGAGATTATGCCAGCGATAAGTTCGCACATAAAAATAGAAATTCACTTTCCACCGAGAAAGCCGCAGCATCGTCAAGTGAACGAAATGGATTTTGGTTCACGACAATTTTTTTCTTTATAGCCATAATGCTTGGCGGAATATGGTGGTTCAGTCTAGGGATGCCCTCTCCTACGCTTATTGCAATAAGCCAAATCAAAGAAGAGTGCGAACAGTTCGCTAGGGATCAAAACGTTTCAGGGACGCTATTTGGAAACGGCATCGAGAGACTTACTATCGGCGAATCCTGGATAAAAGATGGGAGACGTGTCGTCGAATTACGGTTTATGAGCAACGAAGACCGTTTTCTTGTCCGTTATTGTGTTTATGGCAAAGGAACCATACAAATTCCAAGCATCATCGATCAATCACGATGGCAGTAGTGTTTACTCATACTTGCAATAGTTATTTAAAAAAGATTTAAATACTTGATTTCTTCCGCTGACACTCTTTTGGAAAACGGCGAAAAAATTAGAGAGAGGCATTCCATAGCTTGTGTTCTTCGAATACTTTTTCCATTCGATTACGACAACAAGAACACGCACTTCTTTTAGAAATATAAGAAAAAATACTCTTTTGCAGCCTGCAATATATTATAAATATATTCATATGTTTAGACCTGTTTCGGTCACCCCTAGAAACAATTGCAAGGAGAAGTAAGCGTGACGCATACAAAACAGAACCTCAAAAAGCACCAGACGAACCAACCGCAGGTCGAGGACTACGAGGGCTGCATCAACATCGGTGGCTGCGATATCGGGTTCGATGAACTCGTCTCCCCACAGGTCGCCGCCAAGATTGCCGGTCTCTCACCTCGAAGCCTTCGTCGACTGGTTTCTCAAGGTGAGTTAGCAGTCTACCGCTATGCTCCAAATTCAATGCGCTACCTTGTGCGTGATCTTTTGGAGTGGACTGAGGAGCGGCGGATTGAACCCGAGGAGCGGATCCATGTGTTGCCGACTTCAACGTAGGCTTTAACCACGGTGCAGCCGCGGGCCAGACGGTGGGACACTGCCACTTTCATTGATCCCACGACCAGCTGGTGATGTCCAGACCCCCGTGGGGGTATTCGACACACTATACCCGGGAAGGGCTACTATTAGCCTTACCTCGCGCCTCACCACCTCTTGCGCTAAACCAGCAGGTCACGCTTTTCCGCACGCTTGCATCAGGCTGCCTCACCCTGACGGAACCATACAGGCCCGCGTCTTCCGGTATTTCGATTACAGTGCCCGGGTGGATCGCGCTACCCACCCGTTTCTTCTGCTCCGCTATAGCATTCGCCGACAAAAACTGTCCCGACCGGGCCTTTGCCACAACCTTGTCGTGAACCTCCTTTGGTGTTGCTCGCCCAAATGTCCGCGATTTACGTTTGGACTTTCCCCACTCCTCACCCGTTTTTCGCTCTAGGGTCTCGACCAGGAGCTCCAGGCCGTCGCTGTTGAGCTCCTGGATGGCGACGAAATCCAACTGGGCGCTTATAGGGGCGACGGCTTCGTAGCTCTTGTCGTTGTCCCATCCCAGATGATGGATGTTCCAGGAAGCCAGACGCAGCTCTGCGCAGGTCCCCGCTGTGATCAACGAAAGAACCGCGAAGTGGATGATTCGGATGACACCAGCCTACCCACCAGTGGGGCGAGTCAGGCGCTATACCGCGTCCAGATGAGCATAGCGCGGGGATCGGCCGCACGACGCCAACCAATCATTTGATGTCGTGTTTTTGCGCAGTCGCTGGAGTCGCAGACGGTGCGCACTGCACAAAGTCGACCGGGCCTGTTGCGGAGCGCGAGCGGGCCGCCCGGGAGGTCGCGGAGAGGCGGAAGGGTTACTCCAGGTCAATCTCCCTGGAGGCACCTCGCCCGTCTTCCTATGTCCCACCTTGCGGTGTGGGAATCCGCCGCCGCGCCCAGTGCACTGCTGGACACCCGGTTCCGACCATACCCCGCGCCATGCGGTTTCTGAGAAGTCGACGGACACCGCATTTTCGAGCCATCTCGCCGACCCAATTCAACGTTATAAATGACGCAGGATTCGTAGACTAAACAGCGCAGAATTTCAGCGCAAAATGATGGGGACGCATCGGGGACACGTTGATACCGTTACCACATTGATGCTTGAAGGCCAGCGCGCAGTCGGAGGTCGCGCTAGTAACACCGACAGTTCGGGCGGTTTTTACCTTTGATCCGTGACCGAGCCCCTAACGCAGGGTCATGCGTGACAGCTCGGAAAGACGAGCAACTCATTTGAACCAAAGCGGCAAAGCAAGTCGAAGGCAGGCTCACTTAGGAGGCTTGACACATGAGCAGAGTTACACCAATACCCCCGGCACTGAACCGGCGTCGATCCAGCAAGACGGATGACGCTAGCCTGCCGCCATCGCCGAACCAGCGCATCTTTGAGCGCCTCGAGCTGCTAAAGGATCAGCATGGATCCACTTGGAGCAAATGGAAGCTGAGAAAGAGGCATCCTGATGAACGGGCATTTCTCATTCAACTCGCCAGGAACCTAGGGACCATCCTGGATAGCCTGGGTCACGGGCGTCGCGGGGAAGCTCTGGAGGCAGCGAAGGGGCCCCACTCAGCAAAAACCGGTGATGCAAACAAATACGTTACTCGCCTAGTGATTCGACAATCGGCTACGACACGAGTTGAAGCTGAGGACTTAGTCAAAAGGCTCACCCCCTACGTTGGGAAGTACATCGCTGTTGCCCAACAGGCAGGGATCATTGCGACAACATCTCAGGGACGGTCCGGGGAGCCGACGCATTTTCTGGCTCGATTGTTTCGCGATACGCCGTTAGACACGACGCTCGGCGATCCAGGCGGTCCCCCCGTTTGGGCACGCACACTTTCCCGAATGCTCGATGCCTGTTGTCTTTCCATAGGAAACCGTCATGGGTTGGCAACATTATTTGACCGTATGGACGAAGCGAATATCTATTCGTCTGATGAGTCTGGATACGGAACCTTCCATGTTACCGAATGGCTATCGGAAACCTTTCACAAGACGGAGCTGATGATTGCTGGCCTCGGCGACCGACCAGTATCGGTTCCCGAGCGAACTCAGGCCGGGGTGCCGTATTCAGGTCTTCCGGTCTTCGTACCTCGCTACCAGCTTGCGAGCGAGTGGCGTGATGTTCCTGCCGGACCAGTGACGTTGCACTCGATTGAACAGGCTTATCCCACAGAATATCCCAGCATTCAGGGGAACATCACAGTTCCAGATGGAATCTTGCGGTTCCAGGTTGATACATCGCTCGGCATCGTTCCGCTGGCGGATGGGCACGATACTGCGACGACCTTGCGCGCTGCCCTTCTATTCCGTCCCCGGGTTCAATTGTTAAACGTCCCGAGAGACACAGAGGTTCGTTGGCTTCGAATGCATCCCCATTTGTCGGAAATCCACGTCGGCTCATGCGACGAAAGCTACGAGGTGTGGAAAACTGCGGCGCGAAGCGAGGAGATGTTTCAACTGTTTAGTGACCCGTTCATAAATTGGTTCGTGGAAGATCGGCACTTGACGGATGTTCATGACGAGCCTGCGGTCTGCCCGGTAGAGATGGAATTCGGTCACGGACCGTGGTGGGTCGTGCCAGTCAACTCTGAATCAGTCATGGAATTTATGGGGCAGGTACACGGTTTCGGGCTTAACACAGCGACAGCTATACCTCTTTACTCTGTAGCTGATATCTCAACGAATCTTGAGGAATATATCGACGCCAGCATCCTCCCTGGCGCAACCACTCTTGCCGAGACTATCGCTCCGCCGGATACCTTGGCGGCCTACGTACAGTGCGACTTATTGGCAAGGAAGAATCAGAGCGGAATCGTCAAAGAGCTTGAAAACGGTGCGATGAGGATCAGAGCGGCGTTCGAGAACCTGGAGGGTGCCGTAAATCGTTTAGTTGACGAGGCACATACCGACTTTTTTCGAAGCTTCACGTCGTTAGACAACTGATTTTTCCAGCAAAACACATCCAAATACGTATACAGGAGAGAAACGACATGAGCACCACAGATAAGGACCTCAGAGATCATTGCCATTCAGTGTATACACAGACCCGAAATAAGTGGGCGAGCTTACGCGGTCAATACCCGACGTGGGAGTGTCGGTATAGCATCCTGTACGGACCACCCGTGCTAAGGCCGGAGTTGCTGATTCTGGGCACCAACCCCGGATTCGATCCGAACGACCTCTACGACGCGGAAATCGAGAGTTGGCCGAAGGCGAATGAGTACTGGGTGAAGGACTGGCCGTTAGCAGTCCGACTCAGAGCTCTGTTTAGGGACGGAGGTTGCACCCAAAGTCTGCGGGAGGCGGTCGGAGCGAATCTTCTATTTTTTAAGAGCAAATCACTAAAACCCCATCGATCCGGCTTGGGGTGGAAGGATAACCCACCGCATATCAGGCATGCACTGGAGCGGTTCTGCAGTGAACAACTCAGAGGGCTTGTGCGGGAGATCAACCCAAAGCGTATTCTCACGCTCGGCTTTCAGCCTTTCGATTATATTACGGATTCAGTTATGCAGGTGACCCGCAGCGCAACAGACAAGGACCCGAAACGACGGATTTTTGCGGTTGGTACGGGTTGGGATCGAGAGGTTCTCGGGATGATCCACCCAACCGGCGCGCGCGTTTCCAAGCAGGATTGCCAGGTGATCACGCATCAGCTTGGCTCGTACTTCGGGAGTAGTGGGTAGACCGCGGCGTCAGCAATTCAAAAGTGGAGGCATTGGATGTCGCCAGCCGTCACCTCGGTGGCGTCAGTCCTGAGGGGTTTGAACAGGCCTCATCTCGAGGCTCGGAGGTGTTCGCCATAGCTTGGCCACTCCATAAGCTTCCCAGTCCTAGTCATGCAACCTCGCAAGGCCCGTAATATCATCCAGTAGTGTGTGCCGCTCTTCCTCTCTCTGCACAAGATTAAGCAATCCTGCCCGCCACTCTTGCCGTCCCTCTTGAATCTCCCGTCTAAGAATATCCAATCCGCCGTTTGCGTACTCCTCGAAAATCTCTATCCTCTCATCTTCTTTCGACGGCGCAATCATATTCGGATCCCCAGATGCTTCGATAGCAATTATATTCATAATTGTCTTATCGTAATCCCCCCGGAAAACATCCATGTCGATCGGCTCGCTACTCTTTTGAAATGATTTTCTATTGCCACGGCGATAACCAAGCGCGGCCGCAAACACAAGCGCATCTTTAAATGTCGGAAAGAGACCTTTATTTTTCAGCTCGACCAGCAAATCATCGAATTCTTCCGGCCGTCGGACCCGGTTAACCATAATATCCCTCCTCAATCGTTGTGAATTCTGGCCCTTCGGTCCGTTTTACATACGCTGAATCGTAATCGGAGTCTCTAATTTTAGGCGCATGATAAATCAGACTATATTCTTTCCCTATGTAAGGTCGGCATCGCTTATCCACTTCTTCGCTCCATTGCGAATTTGATGCAAATATTACAACTTGATCTGCCAGCTTCGGTATATTCTCAGAAATCTTTTCCCGATACTCCTTATCAAGAGCACCGAACGGTGAATCCATTATAATCGGAAAAACACCCCCCTTGAAAAACGCACCTTTATTCTTGTTCCGCTCCTTTGCCAAGCTCACAAGGCTGGCGATAAAACTCAAACTCGTGACTTGATTTTCTCCGGTTGACTTCTCTGACACGAACTGCTTCCCGACCCCGGGAACGTTTTTAAATATTCTTAAGGTATACTCCTCATCTATCTCCGCCCAGAAATCTTTCCTTAATATTTCCCTAAACGTCGCATTGACTTTTTGTGAAAGATGCTTCCGTGTTTCTTCCGACAGCGCCTCGTGAAGCTGATCCAAAAGATTCTTGCACTCCACTGCGTAATCCAAACGCCGCCTCGCTAAATCCTCTTTCTCCGATTTCGATTTTACTTTGTCTATTTCCTGTTTTAAAGCTTTCAGGTCGTCATCGATCGCCCCGATGTCTGCAAGCGCTTTATCTCTCCTAGTATTTTCTTTCGCCTGCCTGTCACTTAGTTCTTGTCTACGCGCCTCCAATTTTTTCACATCCTCGATCTCTGAAGTGACCAGAGTACTGCCAATCTCATCCAGCTCCCCCTTAGCATCCTTCGCGCTCTCCTCAAGGCCCGTCTCTTTCGCTGACCATACCTTTAGCTGCTCGAAGAAGCCCTCCCTTTCCCGCGGCAACACCCCTAGGTTACCCACGGTCTCTGTAAATGCCGCCTCCACATCCTCTTCGGTTGCCTTATCGCGGTACGCCTGGACATTCGCCCTCTCCGTAGACCCTTCAATAAGGAGCGTCCCGCAAATACACGACTCCTGCTTGAGCAAGTCGTCGACAAACGTGCGCCGTATTTTGTACGGAAGCTCACCCTTCTTACGGCATTCCTCCAACCGACTCGCAGTCCGCTCTATAGCATCCGATAGGAACGCCAACGCTCCTAGCCGCGCCACGCGCTCATTCCTCTCGATTCGAAGGATCTCCAAATCGTGCTCGAACCTCTCCACCACCCGCTCCAGCTCTTTTCGTCTTGCTGTCTTCTCCCGAACCTCCACTATCCGCTCATACGAGTCGTTGATGGCATCCAGTTCCTTCTGGAAACCCTCCTTATTCACTTCCGCGTCCTTCTTTTCCCTATCAATCTCATCCCGCCGATCGCTAAGCTCCCCTTGCTTTACCAACAGTTTGCTATAATCTTCCGATGCTGACTCACTGGCTTCCTTACGTACGTCTTTGATAACGAGCCGCCCGAGATGATCACTTGCGCGCTCGACGATCTCCAAGCCCATAAGCGTACGAATCGCGCTTCGAATTTCCCCCGCCGCCGAAACGTTGGCTAATTTTTCGATCCTTTCCCCGTTAAAAAAGAAATACGTATGCATTTTCTCTGGGATGATTTGATTAATGTGATTCGTAGGATTCGAAGAACGTTCAAATCGTCCGTTATTGTCCACCCAACTGACGTCAAGCACCGCCTTTCCAATTGGCTCTGCCTCCAACGCACCTGGAAGCCGTCGGTACTCCTGCTTTCTAAGTGCTGTATAATCTACGTCATCGTGTTCGAATTCCAACATAATGGAAAGCTCGACAGTACCGCCATGATCTACTTCCGTGAGCACTAACTCATTAAGAATTGACTGCTCCCCAGTATCAAAATCCGTTGCACCATAGAGAACCCATTTAAATGCATTTAGAAGAGACGTTTTTCCTGCGCCGTTCTCACCATGAACAACTGTTATCATCGAGCCCGCATCGCAGCTGAACGTTATTTCGTTCTCTCCATAGAACTGTCTAAAATTCTTTATAGTAAGCGCTTTTATTCTCATTACTTAACCCCGCGCTCTATCAGCTGCTTTATTCTCTTCGCTATTTCTTTCTCAACACCAGTAACGGATTGAAGGTTTTTATAATTCTGATACTCTTGCTCAATTTCAAGGATCTCATTTACCGTTTTTCTTGCGTTCGGTGATGCGCTCTCCAAGATCTCGCGTGGCGTCATATATTTCTTCATAATCACCTACCTCGCTTGCCCATTGCTGATTGCGAAGCACTTCCCAAAAACTCTATAAGTCGAGAAGATTCAATCTTACTTTCATATCCCTCATTTTATCAAGCGCCTCCCCATAATTAATGGCAAGCTCCGCAAATTCATTGAATCTCATTAATTCCCTTTTCAAAAGCCCTCGCTCAGCAGATAAATCTCCTTGCTCGGAAAACCCCCCAACATTCGGCACGGTTATGAAATCATACAAGGTTGCTTTATCCTTGCCAGGTGCCCGCCTAAGTACGCGTCCCCGACGCTGCACGAACTCTTTCGGATTCGCGGACGATGCGAGGATAAATGCCGTCTGCGTAGACGGAATATCTACACCTTCGTCAAGACATCTGATCGCCAAAAGCACTTCCAACCGTCCTTCTGAGAAATCAGCCAGCAATCGTCGACGCTCCTCTCGTCCTTCGCCGGCCGTGAACTTATTGGCTTTCACGCCCAACTGTTTGCCTATCGCTCTCAACGCACGGTCTATGTAACGCTCTCCGTTGTCCGAGCTATCTCCGCAGTACACCAATGTATGCGACCAGCTCGTTTTTTCGCCAAGCAAGTCGAGCAGAGTCGGAAGTTTATTCTCGGCCTTTCCAACTAGCCTCGATCGCTTAATAAGTAGCCTCTTCAGGTAATCGTTACTCCCGATGCTATCAGAAGAATTTCGATGATAAGCTTGAGATATAGCTCTGGAGAGGACTTCATATTCCTTATTCTCTTCCTCGGTCAAATAAACGAGAATAGGATAATAGTAATATTCACAAAGATATCCGCCCTCAATGGCCTTATCTAATCCGAACGACAAGACCTCATCGCCAAAGTATTCTTGCAGCGCCTCAGTGCCCTCAAGATCTCCTGCTCTTTCCGGCGTAGCCGACAACCCCATCCGAAATCCCGCTTTTTCCGGAAGAGCTTGCAATGAAGTTCTAGCGCCGAGATTATGCATCTCGTCCCCAACGAAGACTATGTTTGCGCGCATATTGCTCACAAGATTCTGGAAAGGCCGGTCTCGCATTGTTGCATTCACCGTAATAAACATACACTGCGGCCGGAGTCCCAGTTGGATCTCATTCACCTGGCGCTGCGCCTCCGCGATCCACCTCACTACCCCGCCGTAACACAGGATAGGCTCGAACCCAAATGCGGCGGCCTCCGAAGCCCACTGCTCCGCGAGATGCTGATACGGGACGGTTATGATAATAAAGAGCCCAGCACCCCGTTTCTGGCAATGGTGGCACAGCCTCGTGAGTGCCGTCAGCGCGGTCACCGTTTTTCCAGTTCCGGTGGCCATGTGCAAAATGCCGCGGCCATTGTTACTGAACCACTTATTAATGCCATCTTCCTGGTAAGGGCGAAGCTTCCCGTTGTCCAGAAACTTATCAGGGATATAGGGACCGTTAGGTATGGTTGAGATAAGCTCATAATGCCTTTCGACTGCCGACGCACTTCGCACAAATGGCTCAAGATCGACCGCGTGCGGCTCCTTGACCAAGAGGTTTTCATCCCGCCCTTCCCACATCCTGTCAAAACTCTTACCTATTTCCTCGATTCGCGCATGGCTCTCTTCTGACGACCACGAACAAAAAACACTAAAAGCCTCCCAGTTTGTACCGGCACCGCCTGTCAGATTATAGGATCCCAGAAAGGCCACCTCATTCCCTAGCGTATCCCTAAAGACGCCTTGTTTCGCATGCATTATCCCGTGAAGGTTGTTATACGGGAAACCGACACGAAAACTTATGATGCCATCCTTAATAAGCCAACCAAGCGCCTCTCTTGTGTGCTGTGTCAATTCTTCGTACAAGGTCTGGAAAGACACTGAAACGCGATCATTCAGAACACTTTCAGCATCCTGCCAGTTTTCACTGAGCACTCGTCGATCTTCATCTGAAAGGGTTGGAGCAATTATCCAACGCGCATGCCCGCCATTCAGCGCGAACTTCGCAATTCCGTAGGCCGCATCCCTTAGCCATTGGGAGCTAAAATATCCCACGGCTACGTCATAAGACGCAGCCTGGCCGAAAACCGGAACGAAAAACGTGGAAATGGGATCTTGCTCTGTAGTCGATACGTAGAACGGCAAAGTTAGACTTGATAGATTCATTCTAGAGTCCGAAATTGCTTAAAATCTTATTCAGCACCGCCTCACCGTCCGAGTCCGGCCCATACTCGCCCACCCCAAACCGGGGCCTAGGATCATACCGTGTCAGGTCTTTCGCTCCTCTCTCAGTAACCCTTTGCCGAAGGCGTTCTCGGCTGTCAAGCACTCCCGGCTCCGCAGCAATGCACTCCCTGATCGCCGCGTCGTATGCCCGCACTTCATCTGGCAACCGTCGAATTTTGACCATGTCTCCAGGATGCAGTTCGAACCCACCTTGCTTGCTTAAAAAACTCTTAAGCACTGTCGGCGTCAAGAAATAGCCCACACTCTCTAGGGCCTCCGATAGCGCGAACGTCGTCTTACCCCCTCCCGCCAAGGCGATTTGCGACGCCGTAACCACTGCTCTTTGCTGTTCATGGTCACCAATGACAATTGACGTTAGATCGTACCGACCTCGGCTTACGCGAACGATACACGCGAGGGAGTCGAGAAAACCGCTGACCGTGCTATGAAAAATCTCGCGCCGACCTTCTAATTCTTCCATAATGTCCCGAACAGTAACTGGGCCATGCGCCTCCTCAACGATTTTGACTATTTCGTCCTGAAGCCTTATGAATCCTTGTTCTGGGGTAAATTTCTTTAACCCAATCATCATACCGCGACGGACGTCGAATCTGTCATCGTCCTGCAAAAGCCCCAAAAGCATAAAATGACTGAAGTCGCGACCAAACCGTGAGCTTTCACCTTGAAATATTTCCGCAAATATGACCTTAGTGCTTATATACTGCTCTTTCTCCCGAAGAAATGCGTAGGCGCGTTCTCGAATCTCCTTCATACGATCCTCATCCAGTGCAATATTTTCGTACAAATCGTATGTTCCCCGCCCTACAATCAATGCGTCTCTTGATCGACCAAGCGCACCACCGATCGCGTGTATTGAATCATCACGGCCAAATAACTCATAGTTTTTTGCTCTTATTTCCTCGCAATGCAAACCCCTTCCAGCTTGCCGAAGAACAAGTGTGAATCGTGTCATGGCAGGAAGCTTTGGCGCCTTAGCGAGAACCCCCTGATTAAAGGTGGCGGCGAATTTATCTTCCATCTCCTCACGGATTGCCTGTTTACTATAGTCCGGGATCCGCTGATCGAGATAGCTCAAATGTATCGGCAATGCCATCCTGTTAAGCAAATTTAGTATTCTCGATCTGAGTGATTGATTTAGTTCTTCTATTTCAGCTCCGTAGTCCACTTCCCCTTCATCAATAGACCAGCCCATTTCATTACTAAGTGCTTCTTCCTCCAAAAACTCCCTCAGGCTTCCGTACACTACATCAATCGCCAGCTTCTCCTCAGTTGATAGCTCTGGAAGAAGATCTTTTACTCTGCTCCAAGGAACAAGCTTACGATTACTAAAAATTTTCCCAATAACATCTTCGTCTTCGATCAACGCCCGCAATTTGCGCAAATTTTTTCGAGATCCGATTTTTTCAATCGCCTTTTTCTGTAATTGTCGAACTCTCTCTCTGGTTACATCATGCCTAAATGCCACCTCTTCTAAGGTCGATGGTTCGACCCCGTCAAAGCCATAGCGTTGACGCAGAACGTCAATCTCTCTTTGATTTAGTTTCTCTAAAAGCTGGCGCATGTGAGCCGCAAGGCCACAACACTCTTTTGATAAAGTATTGCTTGATAAAGAATGCGTTTCTTTGAGAATTTTTCTTGAGACGGCAAGAAATTCTTTTTTTTCATTTTCTGGGAAATGCTTCATTTTGAGAAAAATAAAAATACTTTGAGAGAACCTTTCCGGCAAACCCACTTCCAACAATCGGCTCTCAATAACGTGAAGTGTTTTTTTCTCGAGTTCGACTAAGGTTTTTCTGCCACAATTTCTAGCGTTGAGGCATTTTTCCTTTATTTTTTGATACTCTCCAAGAAAAGATGAAAATTCAATGTTGGCAACATCGATACTGGCTAATACGTTTTCTAATCTGGTTGACACGCCTTCATCGTAGAGAGCTCGAGGGAAAAGAAGGCCTTTTAATATGGCTTCGCATCCATTTTTTATGGCTGCTTCCTCTTCTTCTTCACGATTAAGAGGATTCACCTGATGTTTATTTTTGGTAGTTACTTCGTCTCCGACTAAGGCATACTCCTTTATTAGTATTTCGTGCAATTCCAGTACGCTCTTTTCTCCAAGATTTGGAATTTTTCGCATTTCGCAATAGGCTCGGTCCGAGTCCTGCATGTATTCGCTTAATGTTCTTATCGGCAATTCTCCGTATAAATCTGCACGCTTAATTGCATTGGACAACCGCCTGGAGACATCACGCCTTTCCAGGATGGAAATTATTCTGTCATCAAATGGGCTTCTATTCTCCACACGCTCCTCGGAATTTACGCACTTTACTTAAAATTTTTTCAGGAAGGCAGCTTGAGCCGAACCTTTTATTGCGCGGGCAATTCGAACGAATTCCGATTTAGGACGTAGATTTCTTCGCACGAATAGAAAAGACGCTTCAAGTTTTTCGATCCCGCCGCTTGTGCCGCAAGTTTTGTGCATTGTGTCATCCTCCCAGCCCGCGCACCCTGGCTCGCCTATCCATTTATGAATGGCACATGGTCATTACGCAGCCGCCCTCTGACGGTCCTATTTCCTTATCTTGCGTATGCGACATCTCAACCTAGGTACGCCTCAAAGTTCCGATTGTGTGTGGAATCGGGCTATGTCAAGACGCGAACCGAATCCCTACCATACGATAGCAGATACGCGGGCAATACCTTCCAACAGCGACACCCAGTCTGTCATACCGTGTCAGGAGACGGGCATGGAAGAAGAGGCGATTTTCCGAGGAACAGATCATCGCGTCCTGCGTGAAGCGTAGGCCGGCATCGCCAAACCAGCAGTGACCCTATAGAAAAGCACTGGATGGGTCGGTTTTCGATTTTCGAATCACCGCCCAAGTGGGTCAGTTTCTGTTGCCGTTGACACTATGCCGGAAGTACGGGTTCAGTAGCGCCACGTTCTACAACTGGCGGTTGGGCGAAGTACGTCGGCATGGTCTCTGAGGCGACGAGACTGAAGGCGCTGGAGTTCGAAGACGCCCGGCGCTGGAGGTGGGGGTGTGCTAACACTCCCGCTACGACGGACTTTATTCGGGTGGATCACTTGGGTCGCGCCGCTCGGGAGGAGTTATACTGTCCACTCTCGGGAGTTGGTAGGTACTAAACACAAAGGTACATGGTACTGCAGGCCCGGTATCGCTTCCTTATCTTTTGTAATTCGATTCTAAAGCACTTTCCAAGACATCCGCGAGGCTCTGCTTAGAAAGTAGATACGAAATCCCCCGATGGACATGCAAACGGAATACAGTCAATAACTGAGCGTCCGTCAAATCGTAACCATCGTGCCTTGCTCGTTCTTTTAGCAATGCCCAATAAACAGAACGTCTACTGCCGGCGAACGTCTTCCACGTCATTTCTACGTTACTGTCAGCAGGAATCATTTCGTATGGCGGTATGCTTGGTTCAGCTAACGACCTACAAAAAGCCCACCGGCAAAGTACGTTCCAATGCTGAATACCGGTTCGACGCTTCAGTGTGATTAACTGTGTTTTGGCTTTTTCCGAAAGCCGGATATTATCAATACTCATACCACCTCCCGAGCCCAAGGGTACCCCTCCACCACCTCGGAGGACTGTTTTTCCTCGTCATAGGTCAGTCCGTACAACTTGGCCGCCACTGGTTCTAGCCTCTTGAAATAGCGGTGATCGATTTCTTCATCTGTCGAAAGAAGTATTACCTGGTGACTAGCATGAGGGAAGTACGTATCAACGAGCCTTTGACGATGATTCCCATCCAGGCGCCCAAGAGGTGTATCAATGACTGCGGGTATCGGTTTACCGGACGCCTTCGTCAGCCCCCACACAATTGATACCGCCAAGAGCTGCCGCTCACCCGCAGAAAGGCGCTCGGCTGAGAGCTGATTACCGGCCGCATCGATCAACGTCAGCTCATATGTGGCCGGGTCGATGCGCACATCCTCCAACAGTCGCTGCTTATGCAGAAGCAGTTGTAAACTCTCAAGAATAAGCTCCTCTAAACGGTGCAGGTTCTGGCGTACTAGGGCTTGGCGATACTGCCTTAGTGTATTCTTGATCTTATCCGCATGAGTCACAATCCTCGCACCGATTTCTTCTGCAAAATCCTCAAGCTTTCGATCGCTTGCTAATCGCAGTCGACGATTTTTGGCGTCCTCGATTTTCTGTTGGAGTCGGTCGATCTTAAGCTGCTGCTCTTCAATCCTCATCCCGTATGCGCTCGCCTCAACTTGGGCTTCCTGCAGCCGGCCAGTGATGTCACTAAGTTCCTCCGGTTCAGGCATCCCTTGCAGGCGACGCTCTTCGTTGAATACCTGTGCTTGTACCGACCGGTGATGATCGAGAGCGCTGGCTAACTGGGCTGCAACGGTGCCGAGCTGCTCAACGCTAACGGGCTGAAAATCCGACGGAT
The DNA here is from genome assembly GCF_024170285.1 of Natronocella acetinitrilica. Taxonomy (NCBI): domain Bacteria; kingdom Pseudomonadati; phylum Pseudomonadota; class Gammaproteobacteria; order Chromatiales; family Ectothiorhodospiraceae; genus Natronocella; species Natronocella acetinitrilica. Next base: position 91,941 of record NZ_JALJXV010000010.1, on the reverse strand, counting down.
CTACATCCAAGTACTGTGGTGAGCTTAGCGCTTCCGTGCGTTTCTGGTAGTCAGCCGAGAAAAACTGACTGATTTCGTATATATATTCGTCGGGTGCCGAGAGCTGTTTCAGCCTTGCGGCAAGTTCTACGTCGCGACGCTTCAGCTGGTCGAGAAACCCTTCTTGTCTCTTGGCGTCTAGTTCCCTCTGAGCCTGCTCCTTACTGGTCTGAATGAGGTCCTGCGCCAACAGGAGGGGAGTATCGGCCGCTGCCAACTCCTGTAGAGTGCTCTGGCTATACGCCAAAGCACCTCTGGCTGCCTGGAGGGACTGCTCGATGGTCTGCCGCCGCTCGTAGAGCTCCCCACCGCGTTCACGGTACTCAGCACGGAGCCGTCCCAACCTCTTTTCGATCTGATCGAGTTCAGAACGCAATGTGGCCTTCTGGCCGATTAGGGCCTCGTGTTCAGTCTCCAGCGAGTCTTGTTCCTTTTGTAGCAACTCCATCTTATCTGAGGCTTCGCGAATACCCTCGTTGGCGAGTCGACGTTGGATGACTGTATCTAGGTCTTTCCCGAGTTGTTCGACCAGATCGAGCCCGAGGAGGGACCACAGACCACTACGCAAGAGCGTGGATGCGTTCTCAGGTTCCGCGAAGTACTCAATTTTCTCCCCATCGAAGAAGAAAAGGCTAGACATACGGGATGGTATAAACTCGTCTACGTGCTCATACCAATGCTCTGTGCAGACAGGATCGATCTTTCCGTCTCTAACGACTTCGACAGTCTCTTTGATTCTCTTGCCACTCAGTCGCCATGAACGGTGCAAGCGAATTGTTTCTTCGCCCATGTCGGAGAGTACGCGGAACTTTAGCTCGAGAGCACTACCCTCTTCTGCTTCAACATGACGATTAATACAGCGCTGGAGGAAGGTGTCATAAGCTAGACTCCCGCGATTTGAACACTGCGCCAGTTTCCCATAAAGGACGAGCTGGAGCGCATCCAACAGGGTCGTCTTTCCCCCGCCGTTTAGAGCCCCAATAAGGATGATCGGCTTCCCGGATTCAGGACGGAGATCAACAACGTGCCTTCCCCGATAGATACCAAAGTTGTGTAAGACAAGTTCGTCGAAAATCATTTCAACATCCTTGTTAGCCTTCCTCTATAAGGGTGTCAAAGCAGTTAGGGTGGATCTCCTTGATCATATCCCTTGCGGCGTTCACCGCCTCTTGCCGCCTGAGGGCGAACTGCTCTGCTTCCGCTTCGCTTTCGAAAGCGCTGCGCTCAAGGGCCTTATCAAGCGCTTTATAGAGTCCGGCTCGTCGAGCCATCGTTCGATGTCGATCCTCGATGTGCAGAAGCTCACGGACCAGCTCGAAGTGAAGCCCTTCCTCATCCCCTTGTTCTCTGCAGACTTCAGTGAGAAGGCGCATCTCCTCGGAGCCGAACGTTGACGATTGGTTAAAGGCTCGGCCTGGATACTCTTCACCTGTCACATCACGGTAAATGCCCGGCAGGCGATCCTCGACCTCGTGCTTTTCGACAACCCAGACACGCCTAATCTCGTCGAGCTCTTCCAACGTGATCGAATTGAAGTCTTTTACGATCTCGGGCGCCTCTCCTCGGTATGCGGCATCACGAACCCGCTGCTGGGCTTCGAGAAGTTCGCGAAGAAGCGTCTCCCTGTAGTACTGTTTGTACGGACCATGGACAAGACGACCATTGTGGACCATCAGTGAGCCGTTCATCTTGCGAAAGTCTCGGTGCTGACGGTCAACTTTGATGTCGAGGTAATGATTCCGGAATTCCATGAGCGGGGTCATCCACTCCTTTTCGTGGTCGTTTCGGATCATTGCCTCCATGGACTTGTCCTGCTCAACCATGGTGCAGACGTAGCAACCGAAACGGCTGTCGCCACAACTAGGGGTGCTTGTATCCACGACGAGCGGGCATTCGCCGTCTTCCGTGGCACCCTGGTACATGCCCAGCAGATCCTTGTTTCGATAGCCCCATGGGTTTTTTACCTGCATGAGGTACTGCCACACGTCATCGTTCGACCAATCGCCAATAGGCGTGAAGACCCAGCTCCTATCGAGGTCGCCGTGGGTGCTCAGTAACTCACGGGTACTCGTTCGTTCATACCGCGCCATGTTGGCGGACCGGCATACGCTTTCCGCTTTGCGGGTGCCGAGCACCAAGATCGCTTCACCGTTCTGTCGAACCAAATCGTTGATGAACCGATTTGACGGATTGATCTTCAGCCGACTGGTGCACCAACGAAATTTCGGGCGCGGGGCCGGATAGCCCTTGCCGATCAGGTTCACCCAGAAGCTATCCGTAGGATCGGGCGTGAGTCTGTGCGCCTGAATAGGCATTTCCTGCTCATCGGAAGCATCACGGATCTTGTGCAGAGTGTGCTCAACCCACATCGCAACGATCGGGTTCTCTACCAGTGTGTCAGTACTAATGACATGCACCGGTTTCTGACGTTGCTCTTTCGGCAGAGCGGCCACCGCATGCCATACCAACTGCAGCGTCGCGGTAGAGTCTTTCCCTCCGCTGTACCCGATAACCCAGGGGATCTCATCACTCAGGTACAGGGCCTGGATTGTCGCCATGAGAGTGTCAATCGTGTCCCGAAAACCCGTAGCGAAAGCCGTCTTCCGCTCGACCTTGGCCTCAACTGGCATGTTCACCTCGCATAAACGCGTCTTCTGCTCGCTGTTCTTCCAGAGTGAGCTCGAGTCCCACAGTCTGCTTCAGGAGATTCGCCGTCAACGTGATGTTGTGGGAAGCTTTTTGCATACGGCCTCCTGTCATCGCACGACCCTCCCAAAGCCGGCTATTGGTGCGAGACCAATCAAGTTCCCCCAAGGACTGGAGGCGCTTCTTCCAGGCCTTGTCTTTCTCTACTTCAAGGAGGCGACGCCCAACGACACCTAGGGCTTGCAACACGATGGAGTGGGAGTGAACGAAGTCTCGCCGCACCTCACCCGCCGTCATCTTCGATTGCCTTACGAATTGCCACTCAGGTAGGTGGTTGCCGATCTCAGCCCAATACTCGCAGCAGGTCGCGCCAGCTTCTTCAATGGAATCCGCGTTTTCAGTACCCAAAAGGGCACAGGAAGCTGAGTATATCGCACTCAGAGTGAAGAGCTTGCGTGACCGGGGCGACAACGTCGTCTTCTCGAGCTCAACAACGTCTTTGAACGTCTCTGACTTCATGGCGACTAGCTTCGCGACCTGCGCCATGTTGTTGCGGTGATCGTACAGGAGTCCGAGGGACCGGCTCGGCCTCACAGCATAACGGTTTAGGTCCGCGAACATCTGCTGGCAACGTTCCAGGTTCCGATCAAGGAAGAAGACAACAGCTATAGTCTCACCGCCCAAACTCGGGTCTTGGCGCAGTGCCTCCTCGATAGCTTTGCGGCGGTGCTGACCATCGTTGATGATGAACCGCGACTCCATGTCCACATGCAGAGCCCCAACACGATTCGCTTCACCCTCTTCTCCGAGGGCGCGGAAACGCACAGAGCCATCGATCGACGCGGTCAAAGCGGAGAACACGTAGTCGTCTCGGTTCTCCAGCAGGTAACGGGTAATCTCAGGGATTCGAGCGTGGTTCATTATCCGCTGGGCCCGCACCTCGGGGAGTAACTCCTCTTCGTCAAAGAGAAAAACCTTGGGGATGAGCCGCAGCGGGCACATGGACACGTAGTACTCGCGCCCCGCCTGCACGCCACGAATAGACGGGAAGACGTATTCGAAAGACGCATCCATGTAGCCCAACCTCGGTACGCCATTCAAACGGCAGATCTTGCGCCCCAGAAGCGCTGCCGGTTTGTGTGCAAGTTCGGAATGTTTGTATATTGGCACACGTACAAACGAGTGTCACCACCCCACGGAATGAGGTCAGCATGACAGTCTACTTGGATTGCAATGCAACCACGCCACTGGAGCCCGAGGTCCGCGACGCCGTCATGCTGTACCTGAGCGAAGAGTACGGCAACGCCGGAAGCAGGACCCACGAAACGGGCGCAAGAGCCAAGAAGGCGGTCGAAAACGCCCGACGGAGTGTCGCTGCGGTGGTTGAAGCCTCACCTGACGAAGTAATCTTCACCAGCGGCGCGACGGAGAGTGACAACCTAGCGATCCTGGGCTTAGATGCCAATGGTTGCGGCGTGGGGAAACCGCACATCGTCACCACAGCGATCGAACATAAGGCGGTCCTAGAGCCAGTCGATGTATTGGAGGCAAGGGGATACGAGGTGACAATCATCACGCCTGGGACTGACGGACAAGTGTCATCTCAGGAGGTCCTCAACGCTATTCGGGACGAAACTGTGTTGGTCTCGGTTATGCATGCGAACAATGAAACTGGCGTTCTGCAGCCGATCGAGGAAATCGCCGCTGGCCTATCTCCCACGGGGTGGCCAATCTTCCACGTGGACGCTGCGCAAACCTTCGGTAAAGAGCTCTCCGCCCTTCGCTCGAAGCGCATCGACCTTATTAGTGTCAGTGGCCATAAACTTTACGCTCCCAAAGGTATTGGGGCCCTCATAGCTCGAAAGCGCGATGGGAAACGCCCACCGCTACGACCATTGACCTACGGCGGCGGACAAGAGCTGGGACTTCGGCCTGGAACACTACCCGTCCACCTAATCGTCGGCCTTGGTAAGGCTGCCGATATTGCAGTGCGAGACTTGGAGAATCGACGCCAGCGTTGCAAGGAGATCCGTGAGCGGGCGCTAGACGCGCTCGGCCTTTTGGGTATTCAACACAATGGTCATCCCGACACCACGCAATCGCACGTCCTGAACATCTCGGTGCCGGGTGTCGATTCAGAAGCTGCGATGCTTGCCTGGAAAGGGCTCGTCGAGGTTTCAAACGGTTCCGCGTGCACGTCTACCAAATATGAACCCAGCCACGTGCTTCAAGCGATGGGTCTCGACGAAGATCAAGTCGAAGGCGCGATTCGTATATCCTGGTGTCATATGACCCCGGAAGTCGACTGGGGTGAGCTCACTCGGCACCTTCGAACTTTCTTGTAGAGTAGTGGAAACATCCGACCGACCACCGCCAAAGGCTACGGAGCCATCGACCTGGATGCACTGCGGCAAGAACTCAGCTGCGGCAAGCAAGTGGGTGGGCGTCTATATCTTCATCGCGATGCTGTCATCCTTCTCAACGATGATTATCGAGACCGCATAGCAGAGGCGGTTCGCATCTCGGCCGGTATTGACTGGAACGTGGTCAAGCTCGAACCGGATGGCCAGCACCTGTCACTGCTGACTTACCAGTGCTTTTTCGAATCGCCATTCCCCGAGCTAATCCGCAGTCATCGGGTTAACCTTAACGCTGGCACCACATCACATCGCTCCTACGAGGACCACGAAAACCGCCCGATTCTTCATCGCAAGGAACTGCTACTGCCTCCGGGTCACCCTGATCGCGAAACTTTCTCACCTCTGACTAAGGAACTGGAACGCGCAGGTCTCCTAAAGAACGCACACCAGGTTGGCTATCGCCTGCAATGGGAGCACCGGTTGGACGAAGCCGGTTATCGGGTAACCGAACACAAGCTCGAGTGCATTGACACTCAGCGAGCTCAAAAGGTGAACGGTGAGTACGGAGTACTGCGACATCGTACAGCTATAAATCGAGGTGATTTCTCGGCTCCAATGCAAGCCCTTGCCCGGCACGACTTCCTAGACGGTAGCCGCGCAGTTTTCGATTATGGCTGCGGCCGAGGAGATGACCTACGAATACTCCAGACCAACGACATTCCGGCGGGAGGCTGGGATCCCCATTACCGTCCGAACTCTCCAAAGACGTCAGCACCGATCGTAAATCTGGGCTTCGTCATCAACGTCATCGAGAACCCCCAAGAGCGCGAAGACGTGCTACGTGATGCCTTCGAGCTAGCAGACGAGCTCTTGGTTGTTTCGGCAATGCTCATCTCTCAACTCGAAGTGAATCGCCGACCGTACTCTGACGGTGTAATCTCTCGCCGCGGGACCTTTCAACGATACTATTCCCAAGAAGAGCTAAGGCAGCTCCTTTCGACAACCCTCCACATAGACCCGGTCGCGGTTGGCCCAGGGATCTTTTTCGTTTTCAAAGAACACTCTGGACTACATGCCTTTTTGGAACGTCGCTTAACCAAACGGCGGACGCTAATAACAAGACGTGCCCTTCATCCAATCCCCAGAGTATCGCGGGAAGAACGGACACGCGCCTTCTACGAGGCCCACCGAGACACTCTGGATGCACTATGGCAACAGTACCTGGCCCTCGGTCGACGTCCACGTCCCGCTGAAGTCCAAGATAATGAGAGTGTCGAGTCTCTGTTCGGCTCTACGCGCAGAGCGCTCAACTTTCTGGAACGCTACCACGGAATGGAACCGGTCCTCGCAGCTACACACGCGCGGACCGACGACCTCCGGATCGCTCTCGCAATGGAGCTCTTCACCGGGCGTACGGCAGCGCGCGAAGCAGCCTCCAGGTGGCTCTACGGCACTAAGACATCGTTTGGATCAAAGGATAACGCTTTGAAAAGTGCCCAGGCCCTGCTTTTCTCCATCGGGCAACCCGAGATCATCCGCTCCCAGTGTGAACGGGCGCATACCGACGGGCTAGGATATATCCATGACGACGGACGTGCGTTTACCTTTCACCCATCGGTACTGAATCAGCTGCCGGCAGAGCTTCGCACTTACGTCGGGTGCGCTACGTACCTATATGGTGACCCGGCCTCCGCCGACCTCATTAAGGTCCACACCCAGTCGGCGAAGCTCACTATGATGCATTTCGACGACTTCGACGGCTCACCACTCCCGCGAATGCTCGAACGAATCAAGCTCAACTTCAGGCACCAAACAATCGACGTCTTTCGGTACGGCGAAGATCACGTGCCGCCCTATCTCTACCTCAAGTCGCGGTACATTCCACCGGATTTCCGCTACCACGACGAGCAAATAGACTTTGATGAAAAGCTTCTCCAACTAGGAGATTTGGACTTTGGGGGCTACGGCCCGCCCAATCATCTCTTCGAGAGTTATATTCGGCGTCATCGCGTAGAGGTGTCAGGCTTCCACCTCGTTCCGTCGACCGACATACCCCATCTAGACGAAGAATGTGGCCGCTACCACACGTTTCGTTCATTCATCGAATGTGGAGAGACACAACAACGAATCGCTATACCGAACGCCCCCAAACAACCTGACTCGTACAATGCGCTGCACCGTTTAGCCACCCAGATAATCGATCCTGTAATGGATTACTTCGGTGGACTCGATCTCACGTTCGGCTTCTGTTCTCACCATTTGGCAAGGGCGATTTCCAATCGAATTGACCCCAAACGCGACCAACACTCCTCATACGAACTCAACTCGCGAGGAAATCTCATCTGCCCTCGCGCAGGCGCTGCCGTCGACTTCCTTATCCCTTACGAGGACATGCTAGAGGTCGCCCAGTGGATCGCCATCAACACCCCCTTTGACCGCCTTTATTTCTACGGGTCTTCATATCCTATACATGTCAGCATCGGACCGCGGGACGACCGTCAAATTGTAACCCTGCAAACACTTCCGAATGGGAAACGTATTCCCAGGGTCATCTCTCTTGACAAACTCTTGAATGCCACTTCCATCCATACCACCTCCAAGTGACACAAGAACCGATTCCTCCAAATTGCCAGCCAGGTCAGGCGATCACCTACTGTCCCGAACCTTTCAGTATTTGCCGTTGCTTCCCTTTTCCGGTCGATCCTTTCTTTCGAAACTTGACGAAACTCGTATCGGAGGTAATTTTTTTACTCTCTCCCTATCGAGGAGTTCCGTGTTGAACCTCCATAAACGTCCCTTCCTTACGCAGTGGCACGATATCAACTTCCTGGCCTATCACGTCCGCTAACACGCGAACTTTATTCCTCGCAATCTTGCCCTCCGAAGACATCTCCCAGCCCATCAAACCATAGAGCTGGGCCTAATCTTCATTGTAAAGTCGAAGCAATATATTTCCATAACCTGGCCAAGCCTTGGCTCGACCTTCTGTCCGATGACCTGCTTTAATATCGCGAGCCACTGCTCATCGCTGAAAATGTTCATGTTTCCAAAAACAATAGAGCGGCTTCATGGCGATCCCCCTCTGTGACGGTGCGGCTAGATGTTCGACTGCCGTCACGTACCCCAACTGACAAGCCTTTGCCTTTCCGCACGAAAGCACTGGTCCACTACTTTTTTATTTTCCTTTTAGTTGCCCGCTATTTTATGAGCTCTGACGGTATTGCTAGTTGAGTTTGATGGTTACAGAACTTAGAGAGGGGGGCGAGTGTCGACTTCCCGTGTTTAGGCCCATCCGAAACTAGAGGTTTCCGGTTGGTTTAACTGCCGGTATTCGGCAGGCGTCAAATCCCCAAGCGAGTCATGGGGGATCTCTTCGTTGTAGTCACGCAGCCACCGCTGCGTATGTTCGCGGACCTCGGTGAGGTTGCGGAATACATACATGTCGAGCACACCGCAGCGGTAGCTGCCATTGAAGCGCTCGACGAAACCTTTGCCAAAAGCATCGTAGCTGGGAGCGTTGCCTCAGGGTAGCTTCGCTTTGCGGCTGCCGTCGTAGCGCTTCGCGTGGGCAATCGACTGGCGGAGAATAACTACCAGGGCGACTGCAGGTAGTGGCAGACAATGTGCACTACAACGTGCACTAGAAATTGCGTCTCTGGGGCGCTACCGTTGCGAAGCACATTTTAACTGTTTGAAAAATATGGTGCCGGCGAGAGGAGTCGAACCCCCGACCTACTGATTACGAATCAGTTGCTCTACCAACTGAGCTACGCCGGCTTTGACAGACGCGCGGAGTATAGCGAAAGCGTCTGGCGACGACAATTTCACCATGAATCGAAATTCGTGCGATATCGCCCTCGATTTCGGGAGCTGTTGCACCTTTCGTCGGCCACAGTACACAAGTCGTCGTCAAGGCGCTGACTTGACGGCCCACTCCCGCTATCAAGTATGGCTATGAAAAAACAGCGCGGTTTTACCCTTGTCGAGTTGATGATCGTGGTCGTTCTGATCGGGATCGTGGCCGTTATCGGTATCCCGAACCTCACCAGCGTGGTTCGGGCCAATCAGGTCACGACCCAGGCCAACGGCCTGGTCAGTGCGATGCAACTTGCCCGCACCGAAGCCATCCGGCGTGGCGTTCCAGTATCGGCCTGCCCGAGCAGTGACGGCGTTGCCTGTGGCGGCACCTGGAACGACGGCTGGATCGTGGCGCTGGACAGCAACAACAGCGGCGCCGTTGCGGCAACCGAGGTCATCCAGGCCGGTGGGGGCGCTTCAGCGCCAATCGCCGTGGCGCAGACTGCGGGCACGGGTTACGTCCGGTTCATGGGCAATGGGCTGCGTGATCCCGGTATTGCTGGCAATCAGGTCTTTCGTGTGACCTTTACGAGTTGCGGCGCGGGCGATGCTCGCGAAGTCGTTGTTCGGGCCGGCGGCCGCGTTGAAGCAACAACTGGAGACTGCTGATGCTCACTGGAGCAACGCGTGCGAGACGACATGGCCAGCGAGGCTTCACTCTTCTGGAAGTGCTTGTCGCCGTGGTCATTCTCTCCGTGGGATTGCTTGGCCTGGCGGGATTGCAGGCGCAGAGCCTGCGAGCCAACCAGAGCGCCCTCTTTCTCTCCCAGGCCAACCTGCTTGCATACGACATCGTCGATCAACTGCGGGCCAATCGCGACGCCGCCCGCAGCGGCGACTACGACATCGCCCTCGGCTTTGATGCAGACGGTGTCGGCAACGGCGGCGTCGCTGGCGACCACATCTCTGAATGGTACGAGCGCATTAATGACAAGCTGCCCATGCTTGAAGGCCAGACCGGGGGCAGCATCGCCGTGGACAACGACCGCCGGGCGACCATCATCGTGCGCTGGTACGACGAGCGGGCCTCCAGAGACCCTGATGATGCCCTCCGCGAGGTTGCAGTGGTGACCCAACTATGATCAGACAAAAGCGCAACCGCCATGTCTTCCGGCCCGCGCATCAAGCGGGGCTGTCGATTGTTGAAATCATGGTCGCATTGCTGATCAGCTCCATCCTGCTGCTCGGGGTGGTGACCATCTTCAGCAGCACGCGGCAGACCTACGACGTGCAGCAAAGCCTGTCCCGGATACAGGAGAACGGTCGCTTCGCCCAGTACTTCCTCCAGAGCGAAATTCGGATGGCAGGATTCCAGGGCTGCTCCCGATTCGTGTCCACCGCTGTGAAGGCCGATCCGCCGCCGGAGGACTTCTTCGACGGTATCGACCGCCCCATTTTCGGCGAGATTTCCACGGGCGGTGATGCCGTCGAGGGCACCGAGGTCATCTACATACGCCGCGCCGGAGCCACGGGTATCCGCCTGACCGGCAACATGAGCGGTGACAACGCCAATATCCAGGTAACGGACAACCGGGCGGACTTCAAAGCTGGCGATTATCTCTTTATTGCCGACTGCTCCAATGCCGACCTTTTCCGGGCGACCAACGTGTCGAACGAAACGCAGGGCAGCACCAGGCTTACCATCGCTCATTCCAGCAGCATGAATACTCCGCTTCCTGGGAAGTCCAACGCCAACTCCCTATCCAAAGCCTACGGCGAAGACGCCGAGGTCATGCGCTTTGAGTCTATCCGGCTTTTCATTCGCGATACCGGTCGGGTTGACCGCGACGGCGAGCCGATTCTGGCCCTCGCGCGGGAGCGCCTGGTGGGCAGCGGCTCCAGCCCGCAGGTCGTGGTGGAGGATCTGGTGGAGGGCATCGAGACCATGCGGGCCCAGTACGGCGTGGACACCAACGGCAATGGCCGCATCAATGCCTTCCGGACGGCAGATCAGCTCAATGGCGCCGACTGGGAAGACGTTGTCACAGTCCGCGTCGCCATGGTCATGCGCAGCGAGCGCGACCGCGTCGTGCCTGAGTCGCAAACCTTTCGATTCAACGGCGCGGAAGTAACACCCAATGACCGGCGACTGCGTCAGGTGTTCGACACCACGGTGACTGTAAGGAACAGGACACGATGAACCCGCATCTGAACCCGTTGAGCGCACGCCGCCAGAGCGGCGCGGCCCTGATCGTCAGTCTCATTCTGCTGCTGATCATGACCCTGATCGGTGTCACGGCGATGCGCGGCACCATCCTGGAAGAGCGCATGGCCGGCGGCATGCAGGACCAGAACCGGGCTTTCCAGGCGGCCGAGGCTGCACTGCGCGTCGGCGAGGATGAACTGCAGGGCGCGGTGGTGCCAACCTTCAACAACTCCAACGGCCGTTATGCGTACAACCACCCGTCCCGGCCGGACTGGCTTCGGAACCCGCCTGCGGAGGGCAACGGGGCCACGGCTGTCACCCTGGAGTTTCCGGAATCATCCGAGGTGACGCCCCGCCCCCCCGAATATTTCATCGAGCGACTGCCGCCGAGCCAGATACCGGGGGGCTCCCTTGAATCCGGCACGCCGGTGGACGATGGCGAGCTGTTCAAGATTACAGCCCGGGGCTTCGGCGGCAATGAAAGCACCGTCGTGATCCTTGAAACCTACTTCCGCCGCTAGTGGCGTGCGACTGAATCGACATCCCAAGGAGTCGACAATGATTCAACTGAGACAGATCGGGACCATGATGGGAAGCGCGCTGCTGGCGACGGCAGTGGGTCTGTCCTCGGCCGGCGCGCAGCAGACGCCGGTGAATCTTGCCCAGGCACCATTGTTCCTTCTCACACCGGTCAAGCCCAGCCTCATTCTGGCCATCGACGACTCCGGCAGCATGGACTCCGAGGTCTTGATCCCGACCAATGACGGTGCCGGCTGGTGGAACACCAACAACCAGTCTTTTGTCGGCCTCGGGCGGAACGATGAGCTGGCGGATGGGCGCTTCAATTTCAACGAGGCCGGCGGGGCCGGCGGTGGCTGGAAGAAATACACCTATGTGTTCCCCATCGGCACGGGAACCGGCAACCGTATCTACAACGACGCAACGAACGACCACTTTGCGGTACCGCCCATTCCGGAGTACGGCTGGGCGCGCTCGCCGGATTTCAACAACTCCTACTTCAATCCGGCTGAGGTCTATGCACCATGGCCCAGTGTCGCGGGGTTCACATTCGAGGACGTTCCCCCAACGGCTGCGCCCAGCGACATCATGGAGGGTACTCGGACAATCAACCTGACGCAGCCGATTGAAAGCAACCAGGCCAACTGGCAGTTTCGCGTGCAGCCAGGAATGCAGTTACCCATCGGAACACGATACAACGGGCTCGGCTCCGGCGGATGGACAACGGTTGCCGATATCTCGCTGGACGTCGAGACTGAAGAAAGTATCGGCATTACCTATTTCCCGGCCACGTTCTACCTGAGTGACCTGGATGCGCTTCCCGAGGGCTTCGGCTACACCGCAGTTCCCGTCCCCCATGCAGGCGCAGGGCCCGGCGGCGAAACCCTCTTCGAATATCGCATCGAGGATGACAACTTCGCCAGTACGGCACAGTACGATGCCGCCATCCAGAACTTTGCCAACTGGTTCACCTATTATCGCAATCGCCATTCCGCGACCCGTGCAGGCATCGGTGAAGCCTTCCAGAGCATCAGCAACATGCGCGTCGGCGCATTCACGATCAACAACCGCAACAACGTCACGATGCGGGATCTCGATGTTCCGGCGGAACGTAGCAGTTTCTTCGACCAGATCTACAACATCGGCGGCAACAGCGCCGGCACGCCGAACCGGGAAGCCGTGCTGCATATGGGCCGGCAGTTCGAGCGCACGGGCAGTGACGCCCCGGTGGTGTTCGCCTGCCAGCGCAATTACGGGGTGCTGTTCACCGACGGCTACGCCAACGCCTGGACCGGCGCAGGGGTCGGTAATGTGGACGGTGATATGGGCTCCCCCTTCGCCGACAACGTACCCAACACCATGGCGGATATCGCCGCCAACTTTTACGTGATCAACATCCGCCCGGATCTTGAGCCCGGTCGGGTGCCGGTCAACGCCGCCTGCAACGCGGACAACCCCGATCCCAGCCTGAACTGCCAGAGCGACCCCCACATGAGTCTCTTCGGCGTGACCTTGGGCGTGCAGGGCAACATTTTCGGTGTCGACGAGGATGCAACCGCCGATCCCTACAACAATCCCCCGGAGTGGCCTACGGTCTTCCAGAACCGCAACCCCTCTGCCGTGGACGACCTCTGGCACGCCACGCTGAACACCCGGGGTGAACTGCTGGATGTCAACGTGCCGGCGGACATGGGCGAAGCCTTCGGCGCCATCACCGACAACATTGCCCGCCAAGTGGGTTCCGCGGCCTCCATTGGCGCCAACTCCACCCGCCTGGATACGGAAACCCGGATCTTCCAGGCCCGTTTCAACAGTAACGACTGGAGCGGTGAACTGATCGCCTTTGCCGTCAACTTTGATGGCAGCGTCGGTGACATTGTCTGGGAGGCCGGTACCGAGCTAACGAACACGAACCCGGCGGGCCGGACTATCGTCACGGTGCTGCCCGATGGCTCGGCGGCGAACTTCACCTGGGGGAACATCGAGGGAACCACGGCAGAGGCGCTGTTCAACACCGCCCCCAACGGCACCACGGACGGGCTCGGAGAGGAACGCGTCGCGTTTCTCCGGGGTGACCGCAGCAACGAGGGTGGCCCGTTCCGGGCCCGTGGCAGCGTGCTGGGTGATGTGGTGAATTCGGACCCGGCCTTCGTGTCGAATCGAGACTTCGGCTATGCCTCCCTTCCCGGCGATCCCGGCCTTGAGTACAACGCGTTCCGGGACGGAATCGCCGACCGCCCGCCCATGGTCTACGTGGGCGCCAACGACGGCATGCTCCATGGCTTCAACGCGGAGACCGGGGCGAGCGTACTGTCCTTCATTCCCAGTGCCGTCTATCCGGGCCTGCCTTCGTTGACCGACCCTGACTACGCCCACCGCTACTTCGTCGATGGTGCGCCGACAGTGGCCGATGTCTACGTCGACGCCAACAATAATGGTGTCCAGGAATGGCGCACGGTGCTGGTGGGCACCCAGGGGGCGGGCGGCCGCAGCATTTTCGCCCTGGACGTTACCGACCCGGACAATTTCTCGCCGGATGACGTGCTCTGGGAATTCGAGCACCCGGAACTCGGTCAAGGCGTCACCGACGCCGCAATCGTTCCCATCAAGGAGACGTCCGGTAACCAGACCATCATCCGCTGGGTGGCAGTGTTCGGTAACGGCTATAACAGCGAGGGCAATGATTCCCGGCTCTTCATGGTGGATATCGAAACCGGCGAACTGGTTCAAGGCTTCGGCAACTTCCCGCTGCTGGCCGGTACCGGCGACGCCGACATACCGAATGGCATGGCACCGCCGCTCGCCATTGACAGCAACGGCGACCGTTTTGCCGACAGGATCTACGTCGGTGACCTGCGCGGCAACGTCTGGAAGTTCCGTCAGAACAACCAGGATAACTGGGTCATCGCGGACGCCAGTCCGTTTTTCCGGGCCGAACGGGACGGGGTGCGCCAGCCTATCACCTCCAAGCTGGATGCCGGACGCAACCCGGATGGCAACATCATGGTGTTCTTCGGCACCGGCAAGTATCTGGAGCAGTCCGACGCGGTCGTAGGTGACAATCCGCCGATCCAGAGCTTCTACGCCGTCATCGATCAGAACCTGAACAGCACCGCGACCCGCACCAATCTGCTTGAGCAGGAAATCGAGGCCGAGATCGAGGCCATGGGCTTCGGCTTCCGCGTGGTCACCCAGAATGAAATCACCAATCAGCGGGGCTGGTACATGGATCTCGAGTCGCCGGTCAATGGCCCGGAGGGTGAGCGCGTCGTCAGCCGTCCGATTGTTCGTGGCGGCCGGGTCATCTTCACCACGCTGATCCCGTCGCAGGACCCCTGTGACTTCGGTGGAACGGGCTGGCTGATGGAAGTGGACGCCTTCAGCGGCGGACGCCTGGATGACCCGGTCTTTGACATCAATGAAGATGGCAGCTTCGACGAGGGGGACTTCCTCGATTACATCGCCGACGGCTCGGATGACGACCGTGGCACGCCACCGAGCGGCATTCGCTCCCGGGATGGCATCATCCCGACGCCGGCGATCATTTCAGCGGGCGAGATCGAGTACAAGTTCCTGAGCGGTTCGTCCGGCAATATTCAGGAAATCACCGAACGCGGTGACGTGACAGGGGGGCGTCAATCATGGCGGCAGCTCCGATGACCCATAAGGTGATGTTGCGAGAACCCCTTGGCAAGCCGACGTTGGCCGGAAAAGGAAAACGCATGTTATCGAAGCGAACTTCCTGCAACGCACGCGGGTTCACCTTGATCGAGTTGATGATTGCCGTCGCTATCATCGGCATCATTGCGGCAATCGCCTACCCGAGCTACCAGAACTCGGTCGAGCGTGGTCGCGTTGCGGACGGCAGAGCAGCGCTCATGGACACGGCCCAGCGCCTGGAGCGCTGTTTTACCGGTCGGACGTCCTATGACGGATGCCTGGAACAAAACGGCGATCCATTCGAGGGAACATCCGATAGCGGCTTCTACCAAATTACCTTCACCACGGGGAACAGCGGCAACACGTTCACGGCCGAGGCAGAACGAATCCGGGGCGTCAGCACCAACCGCTGCGGAACGCTAACAGTTGACAGTGCCGGCAGGCAGGGTATTCAGGATGCCAACGACGGCGTGACTGTCGAGGATTGCTGGCGATAGATTTCCGTTGACTACCGCTTGCCGGGGCAAGGACGCCCCGTTGAAGCGGTAAAAGCATCTGCCTGAGCAAGTCAGGCGGTCAAGCGCACATGGAGGTGCACCGATGCAATATCGCGTTGGCGGGGTCACCCTGCCGGAACTTCTCGTTGTTATCGTTATCCTGCTGCTGTTGTTCGCCCTGGCCGTTCCTGCCTGGCAGCGAACGGTACAGTCCCATCGTGCCTGGTCCGAGGTCAACAGTCTTCATTCGGCTCTGCAACTGGCCCGGGAGACCGCGATCAGCAGGGGCCACCACGCGGTGCTGTGCCGCACGGATACAAGCGGTCACTGCACGGTGGAAGCAGGCTCCTGGTCCGACGGATGGAAGGTATTTGAGGCACTCGATGGCCAGACGAGCTGCTTGGCCATGGACGGGGCACAGTGCCAACACGGCGGAGCCCTGATTCATGTCCGGCACGGCGGCGCGAATGCTGCTCACGGGCAACTGTCGCACAATCACAATATTCGCCACTACGTACGGTTCGATCCGCAAGGCATGGCGGGCAACCACAATGGCACCTTCACCTGGTGCGGCGCTGACAATCGTGCCGAGTACGGTCTGGTCATTCTCAGAACGGGCCGCGTAAGGGCCGCATCACCCGCCGATCTGCTACCCTGCGCCTCGGACAATCCAGATTGAAGTAGGCTGCCCTTCACATGACCGTTCTTGAAATCATCGTACTCGCCATCGTTCAGGGCCTGACCGAATTTCTGCCGATCTCCAGCGCCGCCCACCTGATTCTGGTGCCGCTGATGACGCCCTGGGACGATCAGGGCCTGGGCTTCGATCTGGCCGTGCATGCCGGCACATTGACCGCCGTGATCGTCTATTTTCGGCGAGATGTCTATTCCATCTCACGGGATACTTTCGCCTCGCTGGCAACTCGGCGAATAGACGGCGATGCGAGGTTGGGCTGGTGGGTCACCATCGCCACCATTCCAGTCGGGCTTGCTGGCCTGACGTTCAAGGGACTGATTGAAACCACCCTGCGGACGCCCGAGGTAGGCGCGGTGGTCATGGCCTTTGCGCTGATCGGCTTCGGCCTCCTTCTTGGCCTGGCGGACTGGCGCTTTCGGGGCGAGCGCAGCGAGCGGGATCTGCGACTCTTCGATGCGCTTTTCATTGGTTTCGCCCAGGCGCTGGCGCTGATCCCGGGCACGTCGCGCTCGGGTATCACCATCACAGCGGGGCTGTTCCTCGGCTTGAGCCGGGAGGCGGCGGCGCGGTTCTCCTTTCTCATGTCCATCCCGGTAATCGTGCTGGCCAGTGGCCTCATGCTGGTGGACATGGTGCGGGACGGCGCGGCAACCGACTGGACCGCCTTCGGGCTTGGTGCGGTGGTCGCCGGCATCAGCGCCTTTTTGTGCATCCACTATTTCCTGGTTTTCATCAGCCGCATCGGCATGCAGCCGTTCGTGGTCTACCGGGTGGTGCTGGGCGTCATTCTGTTGATGTTGTTTTTGTAGGTGGCGGGCGCTCTCTGTGAAACCGGATTACCGGCTCGGCCATCGCCGTCGCGGTGCGTTACGGCCTTCGGCCTAACGCACCCTACGTGAGGCCGTACCCGCTGTAGGGTGTGTTAGCGCGCAGCGCGTAACGCACCGTGTCAGCGGTGGCCATGCCCGCCCCAAGCCAAGGCACAAACGTGGGGCCGGAGCGGCGCACCGGTCCAACGTTCCCTGATACCCCCCGTAGGGTGTGTTAGCGCGCAGCGCGTAACGCACCGAAACCAGCCTTCAAAGAGTCACCCACCGCCGGTTCAATCAACCTGCACCACTCAAACCCCACCCATCAGACCGGCGAGGAACACCGTCGCCAGCCCGAGATACACGCTCACGCCGGTGATATCGGTGATGGTGGTCAGGATGGGGCCGGTCATCATGGCTGGGTCCTTGCCCAGGCGCTTGATCAGGAACGGAATCGTTCCACCGACAACACCCGCCAGCAGCACGTTCACGGCCAGTGCCGTGCCCGCCACCAGGCCCAGGATCATATTGCCTTCCATGAACCAGGCGAGCACGGTAAACAGCGCCCCCAGGGCGATACCGTTGAATATGCCGATGGCCACTTCCTTGCGCAGGGCAATCCAGAAATCCCGCACCCGCACTTCGCCCAGCGCCATGCTGCGAATCGACACCGACAGCGCCTGAATACCCACATTGCCCCCCATGTCGGTAATCATGGGCAGGAATGCCGCGAGTATGGCGACCTGCACCAGGGTGGCCTCGAAGGAGCTGATCACGGCCACAGCGCCGAGATTCAGGAAGATATTCGCTGCCATCCAGGGCAGACGCTTGCGGATGGCTTCCCGGGGTGGCGTGAAGAAGGTCTCGTCCACGGAGGCCGCATTGACGGCGGTGAACTCGTCGGCGATGCGCTCGGTGACCAGATCCATGGCCTGGTTCATGGTCATCACGCCCACCAGCACGTCCTGTTCGTCCACCACCGGCAGCAGCTTCAACCGCCGCGTGCGGATGCGCTGAGCGGCGTCCTGGGCTTCATCAGTCACCCGGGCGGCCAACACGTCACGGGCCATGACATCCCGGATCACGCTGTCATTGGCGGCCATCAGCAGTTCGCGCAACGAGATCACGCCCGCCAGCCGCCCACCGCTGCCCACCACGAACACGTAGGCACCACGCTCGGTGTCCGACGGCGCTTCCCGCACTGCCTCGGTGGTCTCGCCCACAGTCGCGCCTTCGTCCACGGAGAGAAAATACGGACTCATGACAGCGCCAGCGCTGTCAGCGGGGTACCGGGCAACGGTTTCGATCTCGGCCCGGAAGCCCTGATCGAGTTCATCCAGAAGGGGCTGGGCCTGATCGGGCGGCAGCCGCTCCATCAACGCCGCGATGACCTCGGGAGACATGGCGGCAATCAGCGAACTGGCGTCATCGACGGACAGCTCGGTCAGGAGCTTCGCCGCGTAATCACGGGGCAGGTGCGCCGCAATCTGCCCGGCCCGGTCCCAACCCAGGGTTTGCAGGAACGGCACCACCGCATGCCGTGGCGCCTCCATGAGAATGGCCGCTGCCCGTCGCGACGACACCTTGCGGGCGGCACGCGCGGCCTCACGATAACCGCTCTGCTCCAGGTGTTGTGCCATCTCGTGCGCGTATTGCTCGAGCGTGCTCGTGACAAGA
Organism: Natronocella acetinitrilica; assembly: GCF_024170285.1. Lineage (NCBI taxonomy): Bacteria > Pseudomonadati > Pseudomonadota > Gammaproteobacteria > Chromatiales > Ectothiorhodospiraceae > Natronocella > Natronocella acetinitrilica. Next base: position 73,033 of record NZ_JALJXV010000010.1, on the reverse strand, counting down.
AGCATGTCGCCTCCGGCGTTGAAATCTGATGGTTTGAAAGCCGCGTGCGGGAACCGGGCCACCGCCATCGCAGTGCAACATCGCTATACTCCCGGCTTTCGTCCCTGACCTGCAAGCTGGATAACGCATGAACGAGGCCCCAACTGCGCTAGCCGGATACCTGCTTGCCTTCGCCGGGCTTACGGCGGGCATCGCAGCGCTGGCGCTGCCGCCCCTGGCGATTCCTGCCGGTCTTGCCGCGTGGGCCGCCGCCGCGCTGACCTGGAAAGGGGCTTCGCGCCGCAGCCTCATTCAGGCGGGCGTGTTGTTTCTGGCCGGTGTGACCGGCCTGTTGTGGGGGGTGTCCCAGGGCGTCACGCCGGATCTCGTCCGCGCCATCACTGCCAACATGACCCTCATCGGCGTGCTGATCGGCGTGAGCTTCCTGCAACTGGTGGCGTTACCCGCCGGAGACAGCCCGGGAGAGCAACCGCGTGGCCCCAGGGCCTTCAGGTCCACCGGTATCGGCGTGCACCTGTTCGGCTCCGTGATCAACATCTCGACGATCTTCATGGTTGCCGACCGCCTAAGCAAGCATGGCCCGCTGGGACGGGAGCAGGCTGTATTGCTGACACGTTATTTTTCCACCGCCGGATTCTGGTCGCCCTTTTTCGCCGCAATGGCCGCGGCGTTGAGCTTCGCCCCCGACGCACGGATCGTCCACCTCATCGCTGCTGGCCTGCCCCTGGCCGTGATTGCCATGCTGATCAGCTGGTTCGGAACAGGCCGCCATGTGGGCCAGGACTTCGTTGGCTACCCACCCCGCTACCGCCATCTTCGGGTGCCGGCCATCCTGGCGCTGGCCGTGCTGATCATCCACACCTGGAATTCCGATCTGCCGGTGATCGCGGTGATCACGCTGCTCGCCCCGCTCATCACCGGCCTTGCCCTGCTCCGGCAGCGGCAGATGGGCTTGCCGGTCATCAATCACCACGTGCGGCGCAATCTGCCGCGCATGAACAACGAACTCATGCTGTTTCTGGCGGCTGGCGTCCTCGCCGCCGGCCTCGGTTCCGTGTTGACCACGCTTGGGGGCTGGTCGCTGTTCTCGACCTTCGGCCCGCTACAGGCATGGTTGACCACTCTGCTGATCACCGGATTCGCCATTGCCGGCGTGCACCCGGTGATCGGTATTGCCACCTTCGGCACCATGCTGCTGCCGCTTGAGCCAAACCACAGCCTGTTGGCGATGACGTTTCTCGCCAGCTGGACGCTTGGCATCAGCGCCAGCCCGCTATCAGGCATGAACCTGGCCTTGCAGGGCCGATTCGGGCTCGACGGCATGGACATCATGCGCTGGAACGCAGGCTATACCGTGATCATGTTGATGGTCACGGCGCCGTTGTTCTGGGTGGCAGGCGGATTGTTGGGAGTTTGAGAAAGTGCAGCGGTTTCGCCGAGCGCCGGCGCGGTGCGTTACGCGCTGCGCGCTAACAGCACCCTACGGCGGGCACGGCGCAACGTAGGGTGAGTTAGGCCGAAGGCCGTAACGCACCGTGTCGACGGCGGTTTCGCCCGCCCCAAGCCCGAGGCACAAGCGAATGACGGGTACGCCGGTCATGGACCGTCAGCGACAGGGATGTCGCTGTCGAGCCCCCAGAGATGGGTTCACGGCGTGTCCATGAGCGGCGTACCCGTCCTTCGCTCCCCAATCAAACCCGTAGGGTGCCGTTAGCGCGCAGCGCGTAACGCACCGTGTCGGCCTTGGCCACCGTCCCTACTGGAAGATCGACATGAAGAACGGCAGCCAGCTCAGTACCAACAACAGCGACAGGAACAGGTTGGTGCGAATGATGACGCGGAGCCGTGCGCGGCCGGCGTCGTCGTGGTCGCCCATGACGATCTTGCACATCATGCTGTCCAGGAGATGACCGGTGAGGAACAGCGGCGCCAGAGTCGGCAGGATCACCGTCAGGAAAAGCCCGATGCCCTCGAAGTCCTGCACCTGATCGCCTCCAGGCGCAAGCACCACAGCCGTCAAGGAGAACAAGCACAACACCACCCGCAGCGGGCCGAGTTGCGAGAGATACTGCCGGATCACCCGAACCACCGTCGCCATTGTTCCCCCGCTGGTGGACTGTTGCGCCGTCATGCCCTGATCGCCTCCTTCGTGCTTGCGCGCCGGATTATACGGGCTGCCCCGCACCGCAGCCATGTCCGCATCATGGCCGGATCAACCGCAGCCACGCCCAGACATTGATCAGACTGCCCAACGCAGCAGCCACGTAGGTGAATGCAGCGGCGGTGAGTATCCGCCGCGCGCCAGGGCGGTCCTCCGGCTTCAGGTAACCAGCCTCCAGCAACGGCAATGCGCGCCGGAAACTCGCGTCCACTTCCGTCGGCAACGTCACCAGGTGCACCAGGACGGCAGTCCCCATGGTGAGCACACCGCCTACAAATAGCAGCAGGCCTGCGCCGGGCATGCGGGTAATCACCATGATCAGGGGCGCCGCCAGTAGCAAGGCCGCGCCGATACGCTGCGCGGCGCGTGTAGCCATGACCAACTGCGTGCGCCAGCGCAGCGGCTGGTAGCCATCCGCATGCTGGATTGCGTGCCCTACCTCATGAGCCGCCACCGAGATGGCCGTGAGGGAGCGGCCCTTGTAGTTCTCAGGGCCCAGACGGACCGCGCGATCCCGGGGATCATAGTGGTCGCCGCCAGAAGTGGTTTCCTCGACCTTTACATGCGGTAGTTCCAGCCGCTGGAGCAAATCCCGCGCAAGTTCCGCGCCTGTTCCCGGGTAACGGTCCACGGGCTGATGATGGCGGGCCATGACCCGACGCACCCAAACAGACGGGCCATAGGCGAGCAGCAACAACAGCAGGCCGAAGATGATGAATATGTGCATGACCGGGTAGACAACGCTCTCGATGATGGATTCCGACCGCCGACAGGTCGCACCGGGGAAAAGCATTCGGTAGCATACCGGTTGACTCTCGGCGAGGCACGGGGGCGTGAACGACAACGTGGTAGGGGCCCATGGCAGATACGGCAAATCAGAAGCAGGAACGGGCCAAGCGTGCGCGCACGTTCCTGGACGAACTCATCGAACGCTACCCGCAGTGTTTTACCCGCGATCGCGAGGCGATGCGACCACTGGCAATCGGCATACAGAAGCCGCTGAGACAGGATCTGGACAACGATAATAGCGTCGAAGAGGTCCCCGGGTGGTTGGTGCGTCAGGCGCTGGCGCTCTACACCCGATCGCCCGCCTATCTTGAAGCCACTATTGCTGGACGCAACCGGGTCAGCCTGGATGGCTCCGATGCCGGGGCTGTCACCGACGAGGCCCGCCGTTACGCCGAGGAACGCCGGGCCGAACAGAAGCGCCTGCAGGCCGCGCGCAAGCCGCGCCCGAAACGCGCCGTCAAACCCAAGCGGCCCAGCGCCGACGAACTACGGCAACGCAAGCTGGAAGCCCTGGCCAACAAATTCAATAATCGCTGAAGACACTTGGCGAACCCCCTCCCCCTGTTGCGGTCAACAGGTGCAAGAACGCTGACCGATCGGACAGCCGGTCGGCTGGTCATGCGCAACACCAGAACAGGACAACCCCCGGATGGGCAGACTATTTGCGTGGGCCGTTTTCGGCCTGCTGGCGGTGGGCACCGCGGCGATCTGGCTTTGGAACGACGCGCCCAGCGGGCCGACTCGCGGTGGCGGTGAAGCCCGCGCAATCCCGGTTGCCGCAGAGTCCGTTGAACGCCGCGACATCGTCGAGCGCCTGCGCTACAGCGGTTCACTGATCGCAGCCAGCCGCGTCGATGTAGCGCCACGCATCGGCGGCCGCCTCGATGAACTGCACGCGGACATCGGTGATGTGATCACCCCCGGCCAGTTGTTGGCTGAACTGGATGATGAAGAGGTTCGCCTGGAGCTCACCCAGAGCCAGGCCGAGGCGGCAGTGGCCCGGGCCAACGTGGCCGAGGCAGAGGCGTCGCTACAGGCTGCCCGCCGTAACCTGGACCGCACCCGCAACCTTCGCGAGCAACGCGTGGCCTCCCAGGCAGACCTGGACGCCGCCGAAACCGAGGTGGCGGCGGTAGAGGCACGCCTGCAGCTGGCCCGCTCCCAGGTGAATCAACGGGATGCGGCGGTGCGGGCCGCGGAGGTACGGCTTGCCTACACCAGCCTGCGCGCTGAAGGCGGCACCACCACGGCGGACCGCCTCGTCGCCGAGCGGCACTACGACACCGGCAGCGTGGTGCAGGCCAATACGCCGGTGCTGACGCTGGTGGATATCAACCCGCTGCGGGCCATTGTACAGGTGCCGGAGCGGGACTACGGCCGGCTGCGCATGGGGCAGACGGTGACCCTGCGCACTGATGCGTGGCCCGACGAGAGCTTCCGTGGCGAAATCGCCCGGGTTGCACCAGTCTTCCAGGAAGCCTCGCGACAGGCCCGAGTCGAGATTTCTGTCCCCAACGAGGAATACAAACTCCGGCCCGGCATGTTCGTGCGGGCCGAAATCCGCATCGGTGAGCGGGAACAGGTTCCCACCGTACCGCTGGATGCGCTTGCCGAACGCGATAATCAGCGTGGCGTGTTCGTTGTGGAAGAAAACGGCGAAGGGGGCCACGTTGCGCGGTTCACGCGTATAACACTCGGTGCCATCGACGGTGAATGGGCCCAGGTTGACGGTCTGGACACCGGGCTCACCATTGTCACCCTGGGGCAGCATCTGCTCACCGACGGCACCCGCGTTCGCATCAGTGAAGAGGATGCCAGCGAGGAGAGCGGCCGTTGAACATCCCGGCGATTACGGTCCGTCGGCCTGTGCTGACCGTGATGGTGACCCTGATCGTGGTCACCATCGGCCTCATGTCCCTGGCCCGCCTGCCCATCGATCTGCTGCCGGACATCACCTACCCCACCCTCACGGTCACCACCGAATACGGAAACGCCGCGCCGGAGGAAATCGAACAACTGATCACCCGGCCGGTGGAAGAGGCTGTGGCAGCGGTGCCCGGCGTGGAGGAGATCACCTCCACCTCATCGGAAGGCAGCAGCAGCGTGCGCATCTCGTTTTCCTGGGGTACCAACCTGGACGAGGCCACCAACGAGGTACGCGACCGGCTGGATCGCATCATAGCGAGCCTGCCGGATGAGGCCGATCGGCCTCGTGTGCGCAAATTCGACACCGCCGCAACGCCCATTCTGCTGCTGGGCGTTGCCGGCGAACTCGATCCCATCGAGATGCGTCAGCTCATCGACGACCGCATCAGGCCCCGACTGGAGCGGGTGCGTGGCGTCGCCGCCCTGGATGTCTGGGGTGGGCTGGAGCGGGAGATCCGTGTCGAAGTCGACCCGGATCGTCTGCGCGCCCTGGGGCTGGAACTCGACAGTGTTCGTCAGGCCCTGATGCAGGCCAACGTCACCCTGCCCGCCGGCGAGATCCGCCAGGGCCGCTACGACGTGCGCATTCGCACGCCGGGCGAGTTCGACTCGCTGGAGACCATCGAGAACACCGTGGTGTCCTGGCGCGACGGCCAACCCATCGCCCTGCACCAGATTGCCGGCGTGCGCGACACCTTCCAGCGGGTTACCCGAATAATCCGCATCGACGATGAACCCGGCGTACGACTGGCGGTGCGCAAGCAGTCCGACGCGAACACCGTGCAGGTGGCGGAGGCTGTTCATGCCGAGTTGAACCGGCTTCGACAGGATTACCCGCAGCTGAACCTGCAGGTGGCCATCGACAACGCACGGTACATCGAACGATCCATCAACAACGTCAGCCGCTCCCTGCTTTACGGCGGCAGCCTGGCACTGCTGGTGCTGTTGTTCTTCCTGCGCAACATCCGCACCACGCTGGTGGCGGCAACGGCGATTCCCGTCTCGGTTATCGCCACCTTCGCGCTCATCTACTTCGGCGGCTTCACCCTGAATCTCATGACCCTGGGCGGGCTCGCCCTCGGGGTCGGGCTGATGGTGGACAACGCGATCGTCGTGATCGAGAACATCTCTCGACGACGGCAGGATTTCCGCGAAGGGCATGACGACTCGGCGATTCGCGGTACCGTGGAAGTCGGCCCGGCAATCATCGCCAGCACCCTGACCACGCTGGCGATTTTCCTGCCCATGTTCTTTGCCCAGGAACTGGCAGGGGTCCTGTTTCGACAGCTCGCTTTCGTGGTGGCCTTTGCCCTCCTCTGCTCGCTGCTGCTGGCGCTGAGCCTGGTGCCCATGCTGATGGCACTGGCCCAGCGCCGGGAGGGTGAGCGCCGCCTGACGCGGCCTGTGCAGGCCCTGGCCGACGGCTGCGGCGCCATCGTCAACGCCATGGAGCGCACCTACCTGCGCGGTCTCCATGCCGCGCTCGGTAACCGCAGCCTCACTCTCGGGGTGGCCTTGCTGCTGTTCATTGCCGCCATCGGCCTGGTTCCTCGCCTTGGAACCGAGTTCATGCCGCCCACGGACGAAGGGGAAGTCCGGGTCACCATCGACATGGAACCCGGTACCAGCCTGAACGTCCTCGATCGTCAGACCCGCCGGGTCGAGGCGGTGGTGAACGAACTGGTGCCCGAACTGGAAAGCAGCGTGGTCAGCGTGGGTGCCTCCACGTTCCGAGCCTCAAGCCCGGCGCGCTCGGACATCCGCATGGGGCTCGTCCCCCAGTCTGAGCGCAGCCGCAGCAGCGAAGAAGTCGCCACGGCGCTGCGGCAGGCACTGACCGACATCCCCGGTGCCACGGTGCGTGTACGCGCCAGTCAGGGCATGGTCATGCGCGGTCTCGGCGGTGGCGACGACGCCGACCGGCTCAGCTTGGAGGTGCGCGGCTTCGACCTGAACGTGCTCGACCGCATCGCGGCAGAGGTAGGAGAGCGGCTGGAGGTGATCGACGGCATTACCGACGTACGCCTCGCCCGTGAAGACGGGGTACCCCAGCAGCTGTTGCGGATAGACCGTGACCGGGCCGCCGATCTGGGCCTCAACGTGGAGCAGATCGCCCGCACCGTGGAAACCGCGCTGGGAGGCCGGAACGCGGGACAGTACCGGGACGCCGGCACCGAACACCGCATCTGGGTGCAGCTTGAGGATGCCGAGCTGCTGGAGCTCGACGACATTCTCGATCTTGCCCTGCACGGCACCAACGGTGAGCCCGTGGTGTTGCGCAACCTGGTGACCTTCGAGGAGGAAGAAGGGCCCATCCAGATCTTCCGCAAGGAGCAGCAGCGGATGAACACCGTGTCGGCGAACATTTCAGGTCGGGATCTGGGCTCGGTGGTCGCGGACGCCCGAGCAAGCCTCGATGACATCCTGCTGCCACGCAATGTGGACATCAACTTCGCGGGGGACTACGAGGAACAGGAAGCTGCATTCTCGGAGTTGGGGCTCAACCTGCTACTGGCGGTCGCCCTCGTCTACATGGTGCTCGCCAGCCTGTATGAATCCCTGCGGGATCCGATCATCGTCATGGGCTCGGTGCCGCTCGCGGCGATCGGCGTGGTGCTCATGCTCATGGCCACCGGCACCACACTGAACACCCAGTCCATCATCGGCTGCATCATGCTGGTGGGTATCGTGGTGAACAACGCGATACTGCTGGTGGACCAGAGCGCGCGTCTCCACCGCAGCGACGGCCGGAAGGTGGTGGAAGCCGTGGTGGAGGCCGGGCGTCGCCGGCTTCGCCCCATCCTCATGACCAGCCTGACCACCATCCTTGCGCTGACGCCGCTGGCGCTGGGCATGGGCGAAGGTGGAGAAGCCCAGGCACCCATGGCCCGGGCTGTGGTTGGTGGGCTACTCAGCGCTTCCTTGATTACACTGTTCGTGATTCCCGTGCTCTACACTCTGTTCCACCGTGATCGCAAGGAAACCACTGCATGAGAAAGGCCCTGTTGTTGCTGTGTATCGCCGCCCCCCTGGCCTGGGGCAGCGAACCCGGCGACAGCGCCCGCCGTCATGTGGACCTGCAGCCCGTGGAACCGGCGGTGCCACCCCTGACCACCGGGCAGGTGCTTCCTCCCGGTGCCGGCGCCGACGTCGATGCGCCCCTGCGGTTGCAGCTGCCCGATAACTGGGAGCCGCTGACCCCTTCCGCGGACGAAGCCGCGGAGCTCAGCCTGGAAGCAGCCGTCTTTACCGCCCTCACCAACAATCGCTCCCTGGCGATTCAACAACTCCAACCGGCAGTGACTGGTACCTTCGAGGCCATCGAGCGGGCCACCTTCGATCCGGTGCTGTTCGCCGAGGTGGGGCTGTTCCGCGAGCGGGTTGTGCGGCAGCCGGAAGAAACCGAACAGGACCCCTTCGAACTGCGCAGCCGCTCCGAGCAGGGCGAACTGGGTGTCCGCCAGGTACTGCCCACCGGCACCGACCTTGAAGTATCGGTGCGCAGCCGCAGGCAGGACACGGATCGCGGCGCCGGCTTCAACAACGAGCAATTTGACGCCCGCGCAGGCATTACCCTGACCCAGGCACTGCTCCAGGGTGGCCGTATCGACTCCAATCTTGCCCGTCTGCGCCAGGCCGAGTTGGACACGCTGGCCTCCGTTTACGAGTTGCGCGGTTTTACCGAAAGCCTGGTGGCGGACGTGGAAACCGCCTACTGGGAGACGAGCCTTGAACAGCGGCGAGTGAAGATCTTCCAGGAAGCGCTGACGGTGGCCGAGCAGCAACTCGAGGAAACCCGCAGGCGGATTTCCGCCGGCCAGATCGCTGAAACCGAGGAAGCCTTTGCCCGGGCCGAGGTGGCCCTCCGGCGTCAGGGGCTGATCAATGCCCGGGGCCAACGGGATCAGCGCATCCTCGAGTTGCTGCAACTCACCAGCCCCCCGGGGGCTAACTGGGACCAGACCCTGGATCTCACCAGCGACACCGAACTCGACATGGATACCCTCCCCGCGCTCGACGGTGTGCGCAATTACACCGCGCTTGCCCGGGGCATGCGCCCGGAGCTGAACGAGGCACGGCTGCGCTATCTGCAGGGCGACCTTGAAGTGGTGCGGACCCGCAATGGCCTGCTGCCGCGACTGGACCTGTTCGTGACGCTTGGCCAGAGCGGCTATGCCGACGCCTTCGGCCGTGCCTGGCGGGACATCGACGGCCCCGGCTATGACTACAGCGCAGGTTTGCGGCTGGAGGTGCCCTTGGGCCGGCGGCAGGCGCGGGCGGAGCAGCAACGGGCCGAGCTTGAGCGCTATCAGGCGGTAGATGCCATCGCCAATCTGAAACAGCTGGCAGAGCTGGACGTGCGCCGCGCCTGGATCGAAACCCAACGCAGCCGCGAGCAGCTGGCTGCCACTGCCGTGACCCGGGAGTTGCAGGAGGAAGTGCTGCGCGCCGAACAGGCCCGCTTCCGCGCCGGAACCGCCACGGCCCTGGCCGTCGCCCTGGCCCAGCGGGATCTGCTGGAGGGGCAGCTGGAAGTAGAAGAAGCACGGGTGCGCTACCGCCAGGCGGTCACGGAGCTGCACCGCCAGAGCGGAACCCTGCTGATCCGCCGCGGCATCGCCATGGCCGGCGACGAACAGGTGATGCTGGATCGCTAGGAATTTGGATAAGGAAAATCGTTGACGGTGCGTTACGCGCTGCGCGCTAACACACCCTACAGCAGGCATCGGCACCCGTAGGGTGCGTTAGGCCAAAGGCCGTAACGCACCATGTCAACGATGGTTAAGCTTCCCCCAGGCATGGGTTCACGGCGTGTCCATGAGCGGCGTACCGGACCGACGTTCCCCGATCAATCCGTAGGGTGCTGTTAGCGCGCAGCGCGTAACGCACCATCACCGCGCCTGACCTCCGGCAACTCCGCTAATCCGTCCGTGACGGTGATCCGTCGCCGGACTGCGTGTCCTTCTCCATGCGATCCACCTTGGCGTGGAGATCGCGTATCAGCTCCAGCATTTCCTCGCGCTCGGCATGGGCCCGGGCTTCCACCTCGGAGCGCTTGGCGTCTTCCATCTCGTAATGCCGCTCCTGCATGGTGTTGACGATGATCCCGATAAACAGGTTGAGCACGGTGAACGCGGTGATGAGGATAAACACCACGAAATAGATCCACGCGTAGGGGTACTCCACCATTACGGGGCGCGCGATTTCCTGAGACCAGCTCTCCAGCGTCATCACCTGGAACAGCGAATACAGCGTGCGCCCGAGATGGCCGAAATCCTCGGGGAAACTGGCACCGAAGAGCTTCGTGCCCATGACGGCGAACACGTAAAATACCAGCGCAAGCAGGGCGGCGATCCAGCCGATGCTGGGAATGACCCGAAGCAGGGATTCGATGATGTCCCGCAGCCGGCCGATCTTGGTCAGCAACCTCAGAACACGCAGGATGCGCAGCGCCCGCAGGATGGAAAACGGTCCGCTGTCCGGCACCAACGACACACCGACGATAATAAAGTCGAATACATTCCACGGCTCACGGAAGAACCGGGGGCCGAAGGCGAACAGCTTGATGGCGATTTCCAGCACGAACACCGTGAGTATCGCCCGCTCGATCCACAGCAGGCCCCAGCCGATATGCCGCTCTACCGTGGCCGAGGTCTCAAGCCCCAGGGTCACGGCGTTGATGCAGATAAGAACGATGATGGCGTTCTGGATGCGCGGGCTTTCTATCCACTCGCCCAGGCGGGCGCGTAAACCGGAGTGAGTGGAGGAAGCGTCAGCTGACATGGATACACCGCTCTATTGGGGAAGCGTTAAGGAAGCGCTGCTTCCTTAAACAACGAGTCTGCCGGCATCCCTGCCAGAACGCGCCGATTATACGCAAACTCGGAATCAGAAAACCCAGCCGCTGACGACGAAGATCGCCATGCCCACCAGCGCGCCCACCAGCGTGCCGTTGATGCGGATGAACTGCAGATCGCGACCCACGGTGAGTTCCAGCCGCCGGGACAGGCCCTCGCTATCCCAGTCCCGCACCACGTCGGCAATGAATTCACCGATGGAATCCCGGAACGGCAGGATCAACTCCCGCAGCAGCAGAGTCATCCGGTCATCCAGTCGACTGCGCGCCTCGGGATCGTCAAGCAGTGTGCGGCCGAAACGCTGCAGGCCCTGCACCAGCGACTGACGGAAGACCGAATCCGGCTGATCCACGCCATCCAGGGCGGCCGCCCGCAGATCGCTCCAGATCTGCTCCAGTATCTGCTGCAATTCGGGGCTTTCCAGCAACTGGTCCCGCACCATGTCGAGCCGCTCGCGCACGGCGTCGGATCCCTGCATCCCCCGGGCCATGGCCCAGACGGCGCGATCGAACTCCTTTCGCGCCTTGTGGCCTGGGTCAGACAGATCTTCCAGCCATTCTTCAACCCCACCGACGATGGCCTCCGCCAGCTTGTGGTCGAAACGCCGGGGGATCCACCAGCTGCTTTTTTCCTCCACCCGGCGATAGATCACCTGGCGATTGGCAACCAGCAACTCCCGGGCCAGGCGTAGCGAGCGGTCGAAAAGCCGTTGATGCTGACGGCTTTCCATGAACAGCCAGACCAGTCGCTGCACCATGGGCGCCAGGTCGAGGCGGCGTAACTGGTCGCGAAAGGTATCGCTGTAGAAGCCGCGCACTTCCCGGTCCTCGAAGGCGCGGATCACATCCGGCGCCAGTGCCAGAAGGCGCTCCGCCACCAGGGCGCTGTTGTCGCGATCTGCAAGCCAGTCGCCCAGGCGGCGGGCCGGCTCGGATGAGCGCAGCCGCCCCTGGACCACCTCGGGATCGAGAAAGTGCCGGGCAACGAATCGGCCAAGACCAGCGCCGAGCCGCTCCTTGTTTCGGGGGAGGATGGCGGTATGGGGGATGGGCAGGCCAAGTGGCCGGCGGAACAAGGCCACCACGGCAAACCAGTCGGCAATACCACCGATCAGGCCCGCTTCGGCCCCCGCCCGCACCAGCAGCACGGTATAGCTCGGATCTTCCACCAGCTGGGTCGCGACATAGACGCCGACAGCACCCACCAGCGAGGCCGTCGCGATGTTGCGATGCCTTCGAAGTTCGGCAACCTGTTGCGCTTCTTCAGTGCCCGTTTGACTCATTGCGCGGCGGCTGTACCACGGCGGCGCTCTACCGATGCGATCTTGTCGTCCAGGCTCTGTTCCCGATCAACCCGGGTACCGGCCTTGATGCTGGTGAAAAGCCGTGGCGCGCCCATGGCATGCAGGCGTTCATGGCATTGGCGGATAGCCGTGAAGACGGCATCCCAGTCGCCTTCGATATTCGTCCCGTAGGCGTGCATTCGGGTCTCGAGCCCCGCCGCATCAAGTATGTCCTGACAAGCGGCGATATACTCGCCCAGTGACGTACCCGTGCCAATGGGAATGACACACAATTCCACATGAACGTGCATGACCGACCTCCACGGAATCCGCGAGCGAACCAGCCTCCATGGTAGCTGAATGACGAGGGTCGCGACTGCCTGGCCTACATCCCCGGAACACGGCCTCCATCCCCAGTGTCTATGCGGGCTATGGACAATCGGCACTGAGAGCCGGTTTGTGCCGGACTGCGAAACACGCACTGGCGTCCGGAATCGAATCCGCGGTAGAAACACAAGCATGGACATCAGGCGCGCGTCGCCTGAAAGGGGAAGAACTCGCTGATGTGGCGTCGAACCGGGCTTGCGCTGGTCGTTCTGCTCATGATCGCTCTCGCCCTGGCGAGCTGCGGCCAGCACGGTGTGCAGGAGGACAACGGCGAAACACGCCAGGCAGCGCGGCTGGAGGCTGATGCGGTAGTGACCAGCGATGGCCAGCGGCTGCCCCTGTCCACCTCGGCACCGGCGGAGGAGCCACCACGCGCCGTGGTGCTCGCATTGCACGGCTTCAACGATTACCGCCGCGCTTTCGAGACCATGGCGCAGGAGATGGCCGAGTCCGGGGTGCAGGTCTACGCCTATGATCAACGCGGCTTCGGCGGCACGGCGGATCGCGGCGTGTGGGTCGGCTCGGATACCCTGATCGAAGATGCCCGGGCCACGCTTGTGCTGCTTCGCGAAGCCCATCCCGATACCCCGATCTACCTGCTCGGCAAGAGCATGGGCGGTGCCGTCGCCATCGGCGCCCTCACCCGGCAACCCGCGCCGGACATTGACGGCGCTATCCTGGTGGCGCCGGCAGTATGGGCCAGAAGAACCATGCCCTGGTACCAGCGTGCCGCCCTCTGGGTGGGCGCCCGCGTTGCCCCGGGCCGCGAGGTCCGCGGCAGCGGACTCAGCATCAGGCCCAGCGACAATCGCGAGATGCTGCGTAACCTGGGCCGCGACCCCATGGTGATCAAGGGCACCCGCATCGACGCCGTGGAGGGCCTTGCCGACCTCATGGATGAAGCCCTGGCGGGGGTCTCACGACTCAACGGCGAGACCCTGATCCTGTATGGCGAACACGATCAGGTCGTGCCCCGCCGCCCCACCTGCCGCATGCTGGCCAGCCTGCCAGAGCAACCGGCGGATTGGCGCTTTGCCCTGTACGAGGACGGCTACCACATGCTCACCCGCGATCTGAACGGCCGCGTGGTGCGGGATGACATCACCGCATGGGTGCTGGATCGGGCTCAGGCACTACCCTCGGGCATGGAGGCCACCAACAGCGAGCGCCGACAGGACTTCTGCGAACAACGCCCGGTACCTGCAGCCGTGGAGCCCGGATGAGGGAACGTCGCCCACGCGCCGATCAGGTCACCAGGAATACGATCAGGTGCAGCACCAGCGCCGCGAATACGCCGGCGATGATGTCATCGATCATGATGCCGAAGCCGCCGTGCACGTGGCGATCCAGCCAGCGAATCGGCCAGGGCTTGATGATGTCGAAGAACCGGAACAGCAGAAAACCCAGCACCACCCAGACCAGGCCCAGCGGCACGGCGATCATGGTCACCAGAAAACCCGCGACCTCGTCCCAGACGATGGCCGGATGATCGTGAACGCCGAAGTCCCGGGCTGCGCGATCGCAAATCCAGACGCCTACCACGCACACCAAGGCGGTGACGAGCAGATACGCCCAGAACGGCAGCATGGCCACCAGCAGGTAAAGCGGTATCGCCGCCAGCGTGCCCATGGTGCCGGGGGCCTTGGGAGACAACCCGCTGCCGAAACCCAGGGCCAGGAAATGCACCGGGTTGGCGAGACTCGCCCGGCCCTTGAGATCCGGCGCCGCCATCAGTTGCGGAAGTGCCGGTAGCCGGTGTCGGTGAGGCGCACCGGGGTGCGGTCGGAACGAACCAGTTGCAAGCCCTTGCCCGGTTGCACCGTGCCGATGCGAGTAAGTTGCACGCCCACCCGGCTCGCCACTGCGTCGACGGCGTGCAGCCGCTGACGCGGGACGGTAAAGCAGAGTTCGTAGTCGTCGCCGCCGGTGAGGGCCGTACGCCAGTGCGAGCGCCCGCCACCGAAGCGCAGGCCGGCGTCGGATAGCGGCAACCGGTCTACGTCCACCACGGCACCGACGCCACTCGCCGCCAGCAGGTGGTCCAGGTCCGCGGCGAGACCATCGGAAACATCGATGCAGGCCGTGGCCACATCGCGTAGCGCCATGCCCAGAGAGACCCGGGCTGTGGGCCGGTGCAGGCGCTCCATCAGCCAGCTGGCATCGGAGGCAACCGATACCGCGCGGCGGCGCCAGAGCCGCAGGCCCAGGGCCGCGTCACCCAGGGTACCGCTGACCAGGACAGCATCGCCCACGGAGGCGCGGCTACGACGCAGTGCGCGCCCAGGGGGCACCAGCCCGATGGCCTGAACCGTGATGGACAAGGGCCCCCGGGACAGATCGCCACCCACCACACTCATGCGGTGGTAGCGCGCCAGATCGCCAAGCCCGCGGGCAAACGGGGCGATCCAGTCTTCGTCGGGCTCCGGCAGGGTGAGGCTCAGCGTGGCCCAGGCGGGTTCGGCACCCATAGCCGCGAGATCGCTCAGGTTAACCGCCAGTGCCTTGTGACCAACGGACTCCGCAGGCGCATCCTCCGGAAAATGAATACCGGACACCAGGGTGTCGGTACAGATGGCCAGCCGCTGCCCCGGTGGTGGATCAACCAGGGCGCTGTCATCGCCCACCCCCAGGGCCACATCCTCCCGGCGAAACCCGAGTTCGGAGAAATAGCGCGCGATCAGGTCGAACTCGCTACGCGACACGACACACCTCCCGTACTGCTATGGCGCGGAACGGCCCCGGGCGGCGATTTCCGCCTCGCGCAGGGGGAAGCCGCGGGCGACCTTGTCCAGCACGCCGTTGATGTATTTGTAGCCGTCCTGCCCACCAAAGCGCTTGGCAAGCTCGACATACTCGTTGATGACCACCCGATAGGGCACGTCGATCCGCTCGCTCAACTCGAAGGCCCCGAGACGCAGAATGAGGCGCTCGGTGGGGTCGAGACTGCGGATCGCCCGGTCGAGATGCGGCGCAATGCGCTCGTCCCAGTCCTCCATGCGGTCCAGCACGCCGTGCAGCAGCTCCCGGAACAGGGCGATATCGGTATCGCTCATGTCGAGGGCGTCTTCCAGTTCGGTGTCCCGATCGGGATCCAACGCTTCGGAATCACCGGCATCGGCGGCTTCAGGGAGAAACTGCCGCTCGATATCCGCCCCCGACTGCCCGGTGTGCTGCCACTGGTAGAGCGCCTGCAGCGCCCGCTCCCGTGCCCGGGATCGCGCCTTGCCCAGCGTTTGCCTGTTCCGCGCCATGTGGGCCTATTGCTCCATCTGCTCGAGCAGATGCACCAATTCCAGCGCGGCCAGGGCAGCTTCTGCACCCTTGTTGCCGGCCTTGGTTCCGGAACGCTCAATGGCCTGTTCGATGGTATCCACCGTCAGCACACCGAAGGCCACCGGCAGGTCGCACTCCATGGAGACCTGGGACAGACCCTTGGTGCACTCACCGGCCACATGTTCGAAATGCGGCGTACCGCCCCGGATGACGGCGCCCAGCGCGATCACCGCGTCGTACTTGCCGGTCTTCGCTGCACGGCGGGCCACCAGGGGCAGTTCCCAGGCGCCGGGGGCGCGAATGATGGTGATCTGGGCCTCGGGCACGCCGTGGCGAACCAGGGCATCCACGGCGCCTTCCACCAGGCTTTCCACCACGAATGCGTTGAAACGGGACACCACCAGCGCATACCGCCCGCTGGTGTGATTCAGGTAACCTTCAATGATCTGCATGAGTCCGGATACTCCAGGGCTGATAACGGGTTTCGGGCAGCGGCGGGCCGCCGGCATCATGCCGGATCGACGTATTCCACCACTTCCATGCCGAAGCCGGAAATTGCGTGCATGCGCTTGGGCGCGCTCAGCACCCGCATGCGGCGCACACCGACATCGGTGAGAATCTGGGCCCCCAGGCCGTAGGTCCGCAGGTCGTTGCTCGCCTGGGCGCCCTCGCCCGGGTCGCTGGCCACCTGGCGCTGATAGTCGCGCATGCGCTGCAGGATGGCGGAATCATCATCGTTGGACCGCAGCACCACAACCACACCGGCCCCGGCTTCCGCCACCTGCTGCATGGCCGAGCGCAGCGGCCAGCCGCAGTTGGGGCCTATGCTGGCAAAACTGTCGGACAAGGTGTTCTGCACGTGCACCCGCACCAGTGTCGGCTGCTCGGGCTCCGGCCGGCCGCGCACCAGGGCGAAGTGCAGGCGGTTATCGACGTTGTCCTGGTAGGCGTAGAGGCGGAAGGAGCCGTACTCCGTCGGCAACTCACATTCCGCGACCCGCTCCACGGTGCGCTCGTTTCGCACACGATAGGCAATCAGGTCAGCCACTGTTCCGATCTTCAGCCCATGCTCCCGGGCGAACGCCATCAGGTCGTCGCGCCTGGCCATGCTGCCATCTTCGTTGAGAATCTCGACGATCACCGACGACGGCTCGAAGCCCGCCAGTCGCGCCAGATCGCAACCCGCCTCGGTGTGACCCGCCCGGGTCAGCACGCCACCGGGCTGGGCCATCAGCGGAAAGATGTGACCGGGCTGCACCAGGTCTTCAGGGCGCGCCTTGGGTGCAACCGCCGCCTGCACGGTCCGGGCCCGGTCTGCCGCGCTGATTCCCGTGGTCACACCGGTAGCCGCCTCGATGGAGACCGTGAAATTGGTGCCGTGGGGGGTGTCGTTTTCGTTGACCATCAGCGGCAGGCGCAACTGCTCGCAGCGCTGCCGGGTCAGGGTCATGCAAATGAGCCCGCGGCCGAAGCGCGCCATGAAGTTGATGTCGTCGGGGCGCACCATGCTGGACGCCATGACGAGATCACCCTCGTTCTCGCGGTCTTCATCGTCCAGGATCACCACCATGCGCCCCTGGCGCATGTCCTCGATGATTTCGTCGATGCTGTTGAAGGCCATGCCTGCAGTGTCCTCTCTCGCCAAGTGCACGCCGTCAGTCCGCGCGGTATCCGTGACGGGTCAGGAAATCCCGGGTGATGCCGCCGGCATCGGGCGCAGCCGCCGCTTCACCCAACATGAGCCGCTCGAGATAGCGGGCGATCACGTCGACTTCCAGGTTCACCTGCGTGCCCACCCGGTAACCGTTGATGATGGTCGCGTCCATGGTGTGGGGCACAATGTTGACATCGAAGCTGGCCCCATTCACCCCATTCACGGTGAGGCTGACGCCGTCGATGCAGATGGAGCCCTTCTCCGCGATGTAGCGGGCCAGCCGATCCGGCACCCGGAACGCAAAACGCCACGAGCGGCCATCCTGGCACCGCTCGATCACTTCGCCCATGCCGTCCACGTGGCCGCTCACCAGATGGCCGCCCAGTGGTGTCGAGGGCGTCAGGGCTTTCTCCAGATTGACGCGACTGCCGCTGCCGAGTTGACCGAGACTGGTACGCTCCAGGGTCTCGTTGGAGACATCGGCCTCGAAACTGGCATCGTCCAGCACCACCGCGGTGAGACAGACACCATTGACGGCAATGCTGTCGCCGCGCCGCGTATCCTGCATGGGCAGTGCGGCCGTCTCTACCCGTAATCGCACATCCTCCCCGCGACGCTCCATGGAGCGGATGCGGCCGACGGCCTGAATGATTCCCGTGAACATCGTTGCTCATTCCCCTTTCGGCGCAAGGCGGAAGAATACGTCGTCACCAACCTGACGTAACTCAAGCAGGCGCAAACTCAAGCGCTCGCTCATGTGCTCAAGCCCGGGCAGATGCGCCAGCGGGCGGGCATCATCACCGAGCAGATGCATGGCCTGATAGAGCAGCAGTTCATCCACCAGCCCGTGTTGCAACAGGTAGCCCGCAAGCACCGGGCCACACTCAACCAGCACCTCGTTGATTTCCTGCGCGGCGAGGTCCTCGAGCACGGCAAGCGGATCGACCCGCCCCCCGGCAGACGCCACCACGCGAACTTCCGCGCCCGCATCGCGCAATGTCGCCACTCGCGGCCCATCATCACTGATGGTATAGACCACCGCTCGACCGGGTTGCGCCAAAAGCCGCGCCGTCGGCGACAGACGCAGCCTCGTATCGAGCAGGACCCGAGCCGGTTGCGACGGCAGGTTATCCGCCTGTGGGTGGTCACGCACGGTAAGCGCGGGATCATCCGCCAGCGCCGTGCCGATACCGGTCATCACCGCACAACTGCGCGCGCGCCAGTCATGGACATCGGCACGCGCGGCGGCACCGGTGATCCACTTGCTCTCACCGGAGGCCATGGCAGTGCGTCCGTCCAGGCTCGCGGCGAGCTTCAGTCGCAGCCAGGGCCGCCGCCGCTCCATGCGGCTGATGAACCCCGCGTTCAGGGCCCGGGCCTGAGCCTCGCGCAGACCAACGGCTACCGCTATGCCGTTCTGCGCAAGCCTGGCAAGCCCGCCGCCCGCCACTCTGGGGTTGGGGTCGGCCATGGCCACAACAACACGGCTCACACCGGCCGTGATCAGCGCATCCGCGCAGGGCGGCGTGCGCCCATGGTGGGAACAGGGCTCCAGGCTGATGTAGGCCGTTGCCCCCGTGGCCAGGTCGCCGGCCTGGCGCAGCGCGTTGACCTCGGCATGTGCTTCGCCGGCACGCAAATGGCATCCACGCCCGACGATCGCGCCATCCCGAACCAGCACGCAGCCCACCCGCGGATTGGGCCTCGCGGTATAGAGGCCGGCATCGGCAAGCTCCAACGCCAGGCCCATGTAGTGATCGTCGGCCTCGTCGAAGCGGTCGCGGGCAAAGCGGGTCGGTTCAGTCATCGTCGCGTTTGCCAGGCCGATCCCGCTCCAACCCGTCAATCACTTCGCGGAAGGCGCTGACATCCTGAAAGCTGCGGTAGACCGATGCAAAGCGCACATAGGCCACCTGATCGAGTTCGCGCAGTTCTTCCATGACCCATTCGCCGACCTGCCGTGCCGGCACCTCGCGCTCGGCACTGCCACGCAGCCGCTGCTCGATCCGGTGGATGGCGGCCTCGATCAGTTCGGTGTCCACCGGGCGCTTCTCGAGTGCTCGCAGCATGCCAGTGCGCAATTTGGCCTCGCGATAAGGCTCGCGGCTGCCATCCTGCTTGACCAGCCTGGGCATGTTCAGCTCGGCAGTCTCGAAGGTGGTAAAGCGCTCACCACAGGCGCTGCACTCCCGGCGCCGGCGCACCTGATCCCCGTCCCGACCAAGCCGGGAATCGATTACTCGGGTGTCCTGCGCCTGACAGAAAGGGCAACGCATGCAAGGGGCTCTCGGCTCAGCGGATCCGATTCACTTCGTAAACCGGCAGCCGCTTGCAGATCTCGAGTACCTCACCCTTGACCCGCTGGATGACGGTCTCGTCATTGATGTCTTCGAGCACGTCGCAGATCCAGTGTGCAAGCTTGCGCGAGTCGTCGGCGTCGAAGCCACGCGTGGTGATGGCGCAGGTACCGATCCGCAATCCTGACGTCACGAAGGGCGACTGTGGATCATTGGGAACGGCGTTCTTGTTCACCGTGATGTTGGCGCGGCCAAGAGCTGCGTCCGCATCCTTGCCGGTGATACCCCGGCGCACCAGGCTGATGAGGAACAGGTGGTTGTCGGTGCCGTCGGAGACCACGTCCACGCCGCGCTCCATGACCACCTCGACCATGGCGCGGGCATTCTCGACAACCCGCCGCTGGTAGTCCTTGAACGACGGATCCAGGGCCTCCTTGAAGGCCACCGCCTTGGCGGCGATCACGTGCATCAGCGGCCCGCCCTGGGTGCCCGGGAAGATCAGCGAGTTGAACTTCCTGGTCAGCTCGGGGTTTTCCCGCGCCAGGATCAACCCGCCGCGGGGGCCACGCAGGCCCTTGTGTGTGGTGGTGGTGCAGACGTCGGCAATGGGCACCGGATTGGGATACTGGCCACCGGCCACCAGCCCGGAGACGTGGGCCATGTCCACCACCAGATACGCACCGACCTTGTCGGCGATATCCCGGAAACGCTGCCAGTCGACCACACGGGAATAGGCGGAGAAGCCCGCCACGATCATGCGCGGCCGATGCTCCTGGGCCAGCTGATCCACCTGCTCGTAGTCGATCTCGCCAGTCTCGGCGTTCAGGCCGTACTGCACGGCGTTGAAGATCTTCCCGGAGAAATTCACCTTGGCGCCGTGGGTCAGGTGCCCGCCGTGATCAAGGCTCATGCCGAGTATGGTGTCACCGGGCTTGCAGAGCGCCATGTAGACGGCCGCGTTGGCCTGGGAGCCGGAGTGCGGCTGCACGTTGGCATAGGCTGCACCGAACAGCTGCTTGGCGCGCTCGATGGCCAGTTCCTCGGCGATGTCCACATATTCACAGCCGCCGTAGTAGCGCTTGCCAGGGTAGCCTTCCGCATACTTGTTCGTCAGCACCGTGCCCTGGGCCTGCAGGACGCGGGGACTGGCATAGTTCTCGGAAGCGATCAGCTCGATGTGCTCTTCCTGCCTGCGGGTTTCCTGCTCGATGGCGGACCACAGCTCGGGATCGAAGCTGGCGATGTTCTGATCGGTGGTGAACATGGGGATCCTCGACGTTGCGACGCGGTAATCAGGGCTGCCGGCCCACGAGGGCCCGCCCTTTTGGAAGGCGCATATGATACGCCAGTCTCGGGCACCTTGCACCCGCGCAACTCTCGGAAACCCCGACAATTACGACAGCCAGTTCACTACCAGGGACACAGCCCCGCAGCCGCCGGCTTGTCAGCGTCACGCGGATGCGCGAAAGTGCCGCCATTCGACGGGAGGGCGAAGCATGCAAGGCGAGCGCGAGCCGCTGCTTGTTGGTTGGCGGGAGTGGGGCAGCCTTCCGGTACTGGGCATCCAGGCAATCAAGGTGAAGGTCGACACCGGCGCACTGACATCCGCGCTGCACGCCATCCATGTACACCGCTTCACGGAGAATGGCCGGGAGCGCGTGCGCTTTGACGTGCATCCGCTGCAGAGGCGCAGCGACGTCACCGTGCGTTGCGAGGCCGATCTGGTCGGCGAGCGCCTGGTCCGCAGTTCCAGCGGACATCACGAGGAACGGCCGGTGATTCGCACGCCGATCCTGATTGGCGGCCGACAATGGATCATCGACATAACGCTGACCAACCGCGACAGCATGGGCTTTCGCATGCTGCTTGGACGGCGGGCCATGCGTCGCCGTATCATCGTTGACCCGAGCCACGCCTTTCTTTGCGCCCAACCACAGCGCCAGTGAGCAGCGGCGTCCAGCCGAGCGACAATCAGGGAACCCAACGCATGTCCGACGCGCTCAACATCGTGATTCTGTCCCGTAACCGCAAGCTCTACTCCACACGGCGCCTGGTGGAGGCCATAGAGAGCCGCGGCCATGTTGCCCGGGTCATTGATCCGCTGCGCTGCTACATGAACATCACTTCCCATCGGCCGGAAATCCACTACAACGGCATGGCCATCGAGCCGGCGGACGCGGTCATCCCGAGAATTGGGGCATCGATCACGTTTTACGGTACCGCGGTCGTGCGACAGTTCGAGATGATGGGGACATTCTGCGTGAATGAATCGGTAGCCATCAGTCGCGCGCGGGACAAACTGCGCTCGCTGCAACTGCTGTCGCGGAAGGGCATCGGCTTGCCGGTGACCGGCTTTGGCTACTCGCCGGATGACAACCTGGATCTCATTAACATGGTTGGCGGCGCCCCCTTGGTCATCAAACTGCTGGAGGGCACCCAGGGCAAGGGCGTGGTACTGGCGGAAACCAACAAGGCGGCAGAGAGTGTTATCGACGCTTTTCGCGGCCTCCGCGCCTACTTTCTCACCCAGGAGTTCATCAGTGAAGCCGGCGGCTCAGATATCCGCTGCTTCGTGGTAGGCGACAAGGTCGTTGGCTCCATGATGCGCCAGGCGAAAGACGGCGAATTCCGCTCCAATGTGCACCGGGGCGGTAGCGTCCGGCCCATTCGCATCACGCCGGAGGAGCGATCCACGGCGGTGCGGGCGGCGAAGATCATGGGGCTCAATGTGTCCGGGGTGGACATCATGCGCTCGAACCATGGGCCGGTGGTTCTGGAAGTGAATTCCTCACCCGGCCTCGAAGGTATCGAGACGGCCACGGGAAAGGACATCGCCGGCCATATCGTGCAGTTCGTGGAGAAACATGGCCGCCGCGGCGCAACGCGTACCCGCGGCAAGGGCTGACGACAGGAACCAACATGGCGTGCTGCTGATACCGCTGGACCGCAAGCTCGACTGGCGTCGCCCCCCGGCGGCGACCCTCGGGCTCGGGCTGGTTACGGTGCTGGTCTTCCTGCTGTTCCAGACCGGCGAGGACCAGCGGCATCGCATTGCCATGGATTTCTACGAGCAGTCGGGGCTGATGGCCCTGGAACTGGATCGTTACCAGCAGGATCTCCGGCATCGCGACCCCGAACACTGGCTGGTAGACGCGAGGGCGGATGATGTCGGGCCAACGGCGGTTCACTGGAGCATCGTTCGCGATGAGGACTTCGCCCACAGGCTGCTCGCAGGGCAGGTCATCACCGCAGATGACCCGGCATTCATTGACTGGCGGGCCGATCGCCATACCCTGCGCAGCCACATGGACGGCATCACCTTCTGGCGTTTCGGGCTGAAGCCCGGCGACTTCCAGGCTGAAACGCTGCTCACCCACGTCTTCCTGCATGGCGACGTGTTTCACCTGCTCGGCAACCTGGTCTTCCTGATCGCCCTGGGGATGCTGGTGGAACTCACCATCGGCTGGCATCGGATGCTTGCCGCCTACCTGCTGGGCGGCGTTCTGGTTGGCGCAGCGGATTTGCTGTTCACACCGGACAGGCTCATTCCCGGCGTGGGGGCTTCAGGCGCAATTGCAGTTCTCATGGGCCTCTATGCGGTGCTGTTCGGGCTGCAGAAAGTGCGCTTCTTCTATTTCGTCGGTGTCTATTTCAACTACACCCGCGCGCCGGCGCTGCTGCTGCTACCCCTGTGGCTGGGATGGGAACTGCTCAACTGGCTATGGTTGTCCACGGACAGCAGCACGCACTACGGGGCACACGCGGTGGGGCTCGTCGTGGGCGCATTGTTCGGTGCGGGTCTGCGACTGGCCTGGCCAACCGCCATCAACCAGGACTTCCTGCGGGAAGCCGATGCAGTGGCAGAGCGTGAGCGCGACACGGCCCTTATCGAACAGCGCCTACGGGAGCTCGATTACGCAGGCGCCCTGCCATTGCTCGAGAACCAGTACGCCCGAGAGCCCGATAATCTCGCGGTGCTCCACCGCATCCACCGCTGCCTCAGGCTTCAACCCGACAGTGCTCGCTATCACCAGGTCAGCCAGCAGCTGCTGGACTGGACGGCAAGGCATCGTGACGACGAGCAGGTGGTGCTGGAGGTCTACCAGGATTATCGGCGCCGGGCGAAACCGAAGCCTCGCCTCACCGGACGCCAGATTCAGGTGCTGGCCCTGCGCTTCGCGCGGCTTGACGCCCGTGCCGAGGCCGAGGAACTGGGTCGGCTGGTGACCGACAAACGGCTTCCCCAGGCCGCCACGGTGCGCGTCGCCCTGGCGGAGATGCACCTGCGCGCTGGCCACCCGGAGCGCGCCCAACCACAGCTGCAGGCCTTGCTTGAGGAGTACCCGACCTCCCAGGAAGCGGAGTACGGCCGTGGGCTGCTGCGCCGCATGCATGTCGGCCGCAGCCCGGTTGCTCCCTCCGGCGCACAGGTCGGTGGCTAGCCCTGATTCTTCGCGCGCGCCACGCTCCGTAGCAGGGACTCTATTTCGGGCTGGTAGTCGTTGTCCGGAAAACGCTTGCCAATGAAATGCAGGATTTTCCCGGCCTGGTCGGGCTTGCCCAGATCGTCCAGGAAAATGCGGGCGGCAAGCAGATAGGCTCTCGGTATGTGCGGGCTGTCGGGATAGCGCTGATGCAAGCCGTTGAGCAGGGCCATCGCGTCCCGGGTAAGCCCACGGCTGCGCAACTCCCGGGCCAGCGGCTCGTGCTGATCCACATCGGCAGGCTGGAAATCCGCCTTCGCGGCAATGCAATCCAGGTAGATCTCGGTGGCTTCGCCGAGCCGGCCCGCCCGGATGCTGGCGCCGATAGCCGGCTTCCCTTCACGAATGAGCGTTGCGGAATCACCACTCAGGCGGGCCAGTTGCAAGAGCCGTCGCCGCAGCGAGGGCTCATCCGGATACAGATCGATCACCCGCCTCAGCTCCGCCAGGGCGGCGGCGTGATTCTGCTGCTCCATCAGCTCGTGGAACAGACCCAGCTCGCTCTCGAAGCCTTCCTCCTGGGGATCGATAGCGCTGTAACCCAGCCGATCGTGGTACTGGTAAACCACGTAACCCATCATGTGGAAGGCCATCAGCCAGAAGTAATTGCCAAGAAACGTGCCGGTGGCGATGTTGACGGCAAGGCCGGACTCGCCCGGCATGAGCATCTCCACTAGGGCGAGGCTGGTACCGGTGGCGATCTGGATGCAGAGCAACAGGCCGAACAGGCCAAGGTAGGGCCAACCAATGGCGGTGGCCAACGCCATCAGCCGCATCGGGTTCACGGCGGTCAGAAAGCTACGCTCCATAGCTAGCAGGATCACGGTGGCCGGAAACAGCAGGGTGATGGCGAAGATGGCCGGCACCCCCAGCCAGGCCCCGCCGAGCTGCCAGGCCACGATCACCATGAACATGAGTGCGATCAGCACCCCGAACTGCTTCAACGGCAGCACGTAACCCTCACCACTTAGCGCATCCGACAACGCCGGCGGCTCGTCGTCACCCGCGGCGGTGGTCTGCAGGCTCTCGTAGCCATACTTGCAGAGCAGGAACAGCATGGCCAGGGCGCAGCCGAAGGCGATCAGGCCCGACCCCGTGAGTGCGGGCACGACACCCAGGGCCACGGTAATCAACAGCAGATCCAGCGCCGGACGACGCAGCGGCCAGGCGAAGAACGACGGCATCCGATGCCAGTAAGGGGTAATGGCGGGCGCAATACTTGCGGACATGAGACTCCCCGATTCCTTTGGACGAAGGCACTAGTTTGCCGCATGGCCAGTCACCGGCGGTGCGGAGGCCGTCACAAAGCTGCCTAACGCTGCGAACGTCGAATCGGCTTTCGAAGGATCAGTTGCGCAACCTTGGCAAACACCCGCACTCCTGCCAGACTCATTTCTGAATTAATCAGCCGGCCCAGGATGGGCGGGTCAGCAATCAGGGACGATGCCCATGCCTGCCATTGACGCACGCGGCACAACCACCATCGTCGCCCGGGTGGGCGATGTGCCGGTGACCGACATCTACGCGCTTGCCACCGCCGAGGTGCTGAGCGGCCTGCCGCTCTACCGCATCGACGGCACCATGGCCCGCGCCTTCGATGCCTCCCCCTGGCTGGGGGAGATCGCCACCATCACCCTCACCGGACCGGACGGCATCAGCCGTGTACTCGGTGGCCGGGTGGTGGAGATGCTCGACCGCGAGCCCGTGGGCACCGGGCGCCAGCGCATCGTGCTCTGGGTGGAACCCGGCCTCACCCTGCTTGGCCTGCGACAGCGCACCCGCATCCTGCGGGATCTGAGCGTCCCCGACCTGGTGGGCCTGGTGATCGCCGAGCACGGCGGGCTGGATGTACGCGTGCGCTGGAGCCTCCGGGGCGACTACCCCGTCAGGCCCTGGACGGTGCAGGCCGAGGAGAGCGATCTCGCCTTTGTCACCCGCCTGCTCGCCCGTGCCGGCATCCAGTGGTGCTGCGGGGTGGACGAGCATGGCGAGTGGCTGCACTGCTTCGATGACCCGGCCGCCGCTGATGTGCTTGATCGCGGCACCGTGCCGGTGCGACCGGACAGCGGCCAGAGCGATGCGGCTCTGGTGCATGGCGCGCTGCAAAGCTGCCGGTTCTTTACCGATGCCGAGGACGGCGCCTACCCCATCCCCCAGCGCGCAGTGCGTCCCGACCCGAAGGGGCGTAACCGCCGGAACGACCCGGCATGGGCACCGGCGGGACAGCCGGCGGTGTTCGGTTCACCGGAGGCAGACCCCTTTGAATACAGGCCCAAAGGGCCCCTGGTCCCCGCTGATCACCTGCGCTCCAGCGGCAGTCAACGTATTCTCGATGGCGCGCTCGCCGACCTCGCCCCCGGGCGGCGGCTTGAAATCGAAGGCGAGACCCACGGCTACTGCATCGTGCAGAGCGCGCTGCGCGTGGTGCTCCCCCACCCCCACGCCGGCGAGCCCCCCAGTGGCCTCTGGGTCACCGCCCAGGGGGCGCCACTCTCGTCCAGCATCCGCAGCGAGGCCGCACCCCAGCCCGAGCGCGCCATGCTGATCCCCGCCCGGGTAGAGGCCCATGGCCGCTACGCCGAGCTGGATGCCGCCGGGCGCTACCGCCTGCGGGCGGGCTTTGACCGTGCCCGCCGGGCACAGGCCGATGCCTCGCCACCGCTGCCCCGGTTGACCCCCCACGCCAGCCCGTCCCGACGCGGCCAGCCCCCGGCAGGCTGGCACTTCCCGCTCACCGACGGTGCCGAGGTGCTGCTCTCCTGCATGAACAACGACGCCGACCAGCCCTATGTGGTCGGCTACGCCCCCAATGCACAGGCCCCCGGCCCGGTCACCAGCAAAAACCCCAGCGAACACCGCATTCTTACCCCCGCCGGCAACGCCCTCACCCTGGATGACCGCCGCCGTGCCGAGCGCATTACGCTGAATACGCTCAACGGCGAGACCATCCTCACCATGCAGGCCCACCCCGACAACCCCATGGTGCGGGTCGCCGCCTCGCTCGGCGGCTTGCAGTTGCAGGCGGGCGGCAATGCGCGCTGGGCGGCAGGCGCCACCCATCAGCGCCGCGTTGGCGCCAGTGAAACCGAGACCGTGCAGGGCCAACACACCACCGAAACGAAAACCGGTCGCCTCCACCGCCAGGCCGCTACCGGCCATAGCCTGCGGGCTGCCAAGGGGATAAACGCCAAGGCCCAGGGTGACATCCAACTGAACAGCGGCCAGGAGATGCGGCTCACCGCCAACGGCGACTGCCGCATGCGGGTGACCGGCGACTTCACCAGCCGCATCGAGAACGGCAACCTCATCCTCCAGGCCCATGGGCCGCTCGCGATCCGCGGTAACGGCGGCGGTGACATGACCGTGCACCAGAACGGCGGCGGCTGGACCATCAAGCGCGACGGCAGCGTGCGGCTCTTTGGCCACAATGTCACCTTCCGCAGCCAGCAGGGTGTCACCTTCAACGGCAAGCTGCTGTTCAACGTCCCCGGAGCACACCGCCCCGACGAGCCCGTACCGGCGGCTCCGAAGGCGCCAGCCGCCGTCGCGCGGATCACCGCACCGGATGAACCGGGGGTTACGGCGTTGCGCTGGGGCGACCGTCAACTGGCACTAGAATCTGACGTCGCTGACACGCAACTTCCCACCGTCTTCACCGTTCAACAACTTGAGACCGGGGAGCCGGTCGACGTCCGCGTCCTACGCGTACTCGGTCAGGACTCCGCGACCCTCGGGGAAGTCACTCACAGTCTCGACTGCGGAAACGGCGTGGAGACGGCCTATTGCCCGCTCTCCACACTCTCGCGCCCGGGAGCAGCAGAGCTGGTCATTGCTGCCGGCCGACCCACCGAACATCTGCGCTTCACCGTAACCGCACGAGGGCAAGAAAGCGCGCCATCCCATGATCTCGCGTTGACCCGCGATCTGGATATCGCGCTGCTTACCAACGACGGACACCCGCTTGAAGCCGATGTCGACCTGACGCTGATAGATGCGGGCGGCAGGAGCCACAGCGCCGTCGTCAGCAACGGAGAAGCGCAGTTCCAATCCGTCCCCATCGGTCGGTTTCAAGTGCACGGCACCTGGGAAAGCACCGGCGAAGGGCTCGCCATCACCCGCATCAACGGTTGCGACTGCCCCCCGGGTACCGCGCCGTGGCTGAGGGAGTCCGATCTCGGCAGCATCGCGACCGAACTCTCCATCACCGTGCTGCCACCGGCAATACTACTCAGTCTCCGCGACGAAGCAGCCAACGGTAAGCCCGCCCTACTCCCTGAGCACACCATCGCGGCCATGCAGCGCAACGGCAATAACGCCACGCTGTTCATCCATGGCTACAACGTGCCCCTGGGGGCCTATGGCCCTGGGGTGCTCGGCGTGAGCGCCCAGTCCGCAGGCACGGATTCAGCGGCAGCCTGCCTTGGCGTCGGCGAAACGGTTCCCGTGCCCATGCCGGTCTACCGCGATGCGGCTGCGCTGCAACGGGCCTACCCCGACGCCTGCCCTGGGCTCGACAGGCCGGAACCGGGCAGCGCCGAGGCACGGCTCCCCGAAGATAACCAGCTCAACGGGAGCGAAGCCCACGGCTGGCTTCTGACAATGGAATATCAGCTCAATCGCGCTGCCGGTTTCGACGGCATCGACCATTCGAAATACACGAGAATCGTGGGCGTGACGTGGAGCGGTGATCTCGGCGCCACACGTTTCTGGGAAGGTGAACTGTCCGCCAACCTGGCCGGCCGACGTTTGCTGCCGGTACTTCAGCAGCTGAGCGAGGCTGGTATTCAGGTCAATCTCATCTCGCACAGTCTCGGTGCGCGGGTAGCGCTCACAGCGCTCAACCTGCGTGCCGAACTCGGCGCGCCACCGATCCGGCAACTCATCCTCTGGCAGCCAGCCGTGTCACAAAGCTCACTCGCACCCGCCCCTGCGGACGCCCCGAGTCTCGGTCATGAGCACTTCCCCGCCGCCCATCGAGGAGTCGAACGCATCCTGGTGCTGCACAGCCGCCGGGATGGCGTTTTGGGAGCAAGCCCAAGGGGTCAAGAGACCGGGCAGGCGTCAACATTCCCGGTAGCCCAAGACGATGTCACCGACGAGTCGCAGCGCACGCGTCCCAGCGACGCCGTGGTCGATCCCAAGGACAACGTCCTTGGATTGGCCCACGGGCTTTACGAGCGGAAATACTGGCTGAACGGTTCCCTGCGCCGATGGCTGATGAGCCGCCATCCGCAGGTCAACCCCAACAACCCGGGCGGCAGCGAGGCCGATTTGCGGCTCTTCGAGCGCCTGGTCTGGCCTCAGATAGAGCAGGAGGCCAAAGCGCTCAACCGCATTCCAGCCGAGTCCCTGCTGACCGGGCAAGCTCGGCTGCCGGATCTTCTGCTCCCCTGGGCCATGCATGGTCGTTTCGATGACGAGTTGCTCGCCCATATTCGCGCCAACCTCCACGAGGGCATCCGGCAGAACTGGCTTGTGGGCCTGCCCGTGGAACCAGCACTTGGCTGGCAGTGGGACGAGGCTGCGATGCGTCGCCATGCGCCACTCGGCGACATGCTTGATCAGGGCTCTCTCGAGGAAGTCGACCAAACCGACGTCCTGTTCAGCCATTCAGGCATGCGCTACCCAAGTAGACGACTGTTCGAGGAGATTTATCGGGATCGCATTATGCGGGCGCTGCTGGATTATTCCGGCTTCGGGGGCTACCGATGAGAAAGCTGTGTTTCGCATTTCCACTGATACTTCTACCCATCATCGCGATCGCGATGATGGGGACGGTGAATCCCGGATCCCCCGTGGTGACAGTTGGCGTCACCTCATCGGGTGATTACGCTGTAAGCACGCATCGCGATGGTACCCTGACGATTTGGGATCTCCAGACCGGAGACTCAAAAACCCAAGCAGATAATGCCAATATCTACTCCGCATTTGTCTCCGACGATGACGCCTTCTTCATGTGGCAGGATTTCCATGGCGAGGTATTCATACAGAATTTCGATGGGGAACTCCTAGAACAGTTCAAGGGCTTTCACGCCTACGGGCATGTGATTACCAAAGGGCGGGATATCTATCTCGCAGTCGATGAGAACTGGAACGTTTTTCGTCGTGAACACGATAAGGTTGAGGCCGTCAAGCGAGATGGCAATAGCCCAGGTTTCAGGGGGATTGGCAAACTCCTGAATTTGGCGATTCACGAGGAAACTTGCCTCTTGTTGACCGCGGGAGACGGCACGGACCGGGAGGAGATGTCGACACCAGTCAAGAACCCGCCACCTGTATTTTCGAACTATGCGGGCGTGGTGCTCTGGAATTTCTGCGAAAACGAACCGAAGTACAAACTACCCGGCAACGCGGCCAAGACCTACGCCACCTTGAGCCCCGACGGCACCCACGTCGTCAGTGTCGACGAAAACGGCCTAAGCTTCGTGTGGAGAACTGACAGCGGAGAGTTGGCCTATCGGGTGTCCCGGATCGGGACCGGCGTCTTTGTCGGTGGACATGAAATGGGTTCGCCGAAGAACCGAGACACCTCCGGCATGCGCCTCCACTACCCCGACGACTTCCCGGAAGGGTTCTACGGCCACAGCATGGTGGCCGTGCAGTTCATCAGCGAGACGGAATACCTGGTCTTTCACACGCGGCAACCTTTCGCGGTCCTCTACGAGTTGGGTGACCCGTTTGCCCATGCCATCCTGCCCCTCGGAGACGATCCCTTCCCCTCGGTGAGCAGCTACGCCCGCAACGCCAGTATCGCCACGGCGCCGGAGGCGAACCTGCTGGTCACCGGGCAGCGCGATGGCGGCGGCATCAACGTCTACCGCTACGACCCGGACACCCGAACCCTGGAGCTGGACTGGGCGTGGGAGAAACCAAGCCGCTGGTGGCGGCCCTGAAACCACAGTCCTTGGATAATGCCCGGGCCATCTGGATAATGAGGGCCCCTTTCAGGCAGGCACAGGCGTAAATCGCAATGGCGCAGTACATCTACACCATGAACCGGGTGAGCAAGATCGTGCCGCCCAAGCGCGAGATCCTCAAGGACATCTCCCTGTCCTTTTTCCCCGGCGCGAAGATCGGCGTACTCGGCCTCAACGGCTCGGGCAAATCCACCCTGTTGCGCATCATGGCGGGGCTGGACACGGAGATCGAGGGCGAGGCCCGACCGCAACCGGGCACCAACATCGGCTACCTGCCCCAGGAACCGCAGCTCGACCCGGAAAAGGACGTGCGCGGTAACGTCGAGGAAGGTGTGGCGTCAATCAAGGCGCTGCTCGATGAATTCAACGACGTCTCCAACCAGATGGCCGACCCGGACGCCGACTTCGACAAACTCATGGCCAAACAGGCCGAGTTGCAGGACAAGATCGAAGCCGCCGGCGCCTGGGACCTGGAGCGCAAGCTGGAGCAGGCCGCCGATGCCCTGCGTCTACCCCCGTGGGAGGCGGACGTGACCAAGCTCTCCGGCGGTGAGCGCCGCCGGGTGGCGCTATGCCGTCTGTTGTTGTCCAGCCCGGACATGCTGCTGCTGGACGAACCCACCAACCATCTCGATGCCGAGAGCGTGGCCTGGCTGGAGCGTTTCCTGGCGGAGTTCCCCGGCACCGTCGTGGCGGTGACTCACGATCGCTACTTCCTCGACAACGTCGCCGGCTGGATTCTCGAACTGGACCGCGGTCACGGTATCCCCTGGCAGGGCAACTACTCCTCCTGGCTTGAGCAGAAGGAAGCCCGGCTCGAGCAGGAGAAGAAGCAGCAGGCATCTCACAACCGCGCCATTAAGGCAGAGCTGGAATGGGTGCGGCAGAACCCCAAGGGGCGTCAGGCCAAGAGCAAGGCACGACTGGCGCGATTCGACGAACTGCAGTCCAGGGAATTCCAGAAACGCAACGAGACCCAGGAACTCTATATCCCGCCGGGTCCGCGACTCGGCGACAAGGTGGCGGAGTTCCACGGCGTGAGCAAGGCGTTCGGCGACGTGCTGCTCTACGAGAACCTGGATTTTGCCCTGCCGCCCGGCGGCATCGTCGGTGTCATCGGCCCCAACGGCGCCGGGAAGACCACTCTATTCCGCCTGATGACCGGCGAGGAGAAGCCCGATGCCGGCGAGGTTGTAATCGGCGACACGGTAGAACTGGCCTACGTGGACCAGAGCCGCGACAGCCTGAATGGCGAAAACACCGTCTGGCAGGAAATCTCCGACGGCCTGGACAACATCCAGGTGGGTAGTTACGAGGTGAACTCCCGGGCCTACGTGGGGCGCTTCAACTTCAAGGGATCGGATCAGCAGAAGTACATCGGTGATCTGTCCGGCGGGGAGCGGAATCGGGTACATCTGGCCAAACTACTGAAATCCGGCGGCAACACCCTGCTGCTCGATGAGCCCACCAACGATCTGGATGTGGAAACCCTGCGGGCGCTGGAGGAGGCGCTGCTGACCTTCCCCGGCTGTGCGGTGGTGATCTCCCACGATCGCTGGTTCCTGGACCGCATCGCAACCCACATCCTCGCCTTCGAGGGCGACAGCCAGGTGACCTTCTTCACCGGCAACTACAGCGACTACGAGGCGGATCGCAAGAAACGCCTCGGTGACGAGGCCCTGAACCCGCATCGCATCAAGTACAAGCGCCTGGCCTCGTAAGGCAAGCGGGGAAACGGCCGTCCAGACGTGGGTTGCGGTGCGTTACGCGCTGCGCGCTAACACACCCTACGGCTGATATCGGGGAAACGTTGGGCCGGTACGCCACTCATGGACACGCCGTAAACCCATCCATGGGGGCTCGACAGCGACATCCCTGTCGCTGACGGTCCATGAGCGGCGTACCGGCCCAACGTTTGTGCCTTGGTGTGGGGCGGGCGAAACCACCGCCGTCATGGTGCGTTACGGCCTTTGGCCTAACGCACCCTACGGGTGCCGATGCCCGCTGTAGGGTGTGTTAGCGCGCAGCGCGTAACGCACCGCGCAACCCAGATCAGCCCTGGTATCTGCGTCACTGCTCGGCAGCGGCCTTCACCGCCTTCGCCACCTGCCAGCCAGCGCGGCCGAGTCGCGGTCGCAGTCTGCGCCACAGGAACGGCAGCAGGATGCCACTCAACCGCTGCCGCACCAGCAGGCGGGTAGCGCCTTCCTCGACCTCTTCCAGCACCAGACGCTCTTCGCTGTCCAGCAGGCCCGGCACATGCCAACGCCGTAACCAGCTGAGCTCCTGCGCCGGCAACACCCGCATGCACTCCGCCTGCAGGCGTCGGGAGCGGCCACCCTCTTCCACCGTCAGCGACAACATGTGGCCGGTTTCCAACTGTCCGTCCACTTCCCGGACCACTGGATTCCAACGCGGCCAGCTGGACAGATCCACCAGCACATGCCAGACCTCATCCGGCCGCGCAGCAATCGTCACATCCGCAAACAACTCCCGTCGCATGACAAACCTTTCGATATTTCTCAACCAGTTACATATTACATGACCGGAGCCGGGCGTAGATGACGGCGACGGCGCTTTCGCGTATCATCCGGCCCGCCAACCGCTCGCAGCGCAGGGTCGAACTCATGAGTCAGCAGCACGATACCTATCTCAACGACTGGACCAAACGCCAGGAACTCGCCGAACAGATGTTGCCGATGATCGGCAAGCTCTACCGGGACAAGGGCGTGGTCCTGAAAATCTATGGCCGCTCGCTGATCAACTGCTCGACCATCGACCTGCTCAAGGCCCATCGGTTCGTCAAACAGTACGAGCCCGAAGGCCTGTCAATCCACAACACCTACCCGATTCTGCAGCACATCTCGGGCATGAATCTATCGCCCATGCGGCTCGATCTGGGCAAGCTCGCCAGCGGCTACCTGCGCGACGCCCAGAAGGACGAGAGCATCGCCGATTACGTGAACCGCAAGCTTGAATCGGTGGTGGACGGCAAAGGCACCCTCAAGCTGCAGCAGGGCACGGATGTGGTGCTATACGGCTTCGGCCGCATCGGTCGACTGCTGGCGCGCCTGCTGATCGAGCGCACCGGCAGCGGCAACAAGATGCGCCTGCGCGCCATCGTGGTGCGCAAGGGCAAGGGCCATGACATCGAGAAGCGGGCAAGCCTGTTGCGGCGGGATTCGGTACATGGGCCATTCAACGGCACCATTCATGTACTGGAAGATGCCAACGCTCTGATCGTCAACGGTAATTTCATACAGATCATCTATGCCGATGCGCCTGACACCATCGACTACACCGAGTACGGCATCGACAACGCCCTGATCGTGGACAACACCGGCAAATGGCGGGATGAAGAAGGCCTGGGACTCCACCTCAAGTCCAAGGGTGTATCCAAGGTCTTGCTGACCGCACCAGGCAAGGGTGAACTGCCCAACATCGTCTATGGCGTGAATCACGACGCCATCGCGTCAGACACCAAGATCGTCTCCGCGGCGAGTTGCACCACCAACGCCATCGTCCCGGTTCTGAAGGTGCTGAATGACGAATTCGGCATCGAGCACGGCCATGTGGAAACCGTGCACTCCTACACCAACGACCAGAACCTGATCGACAACTACCACCCCGGAGCCCGGCGCGGCCGCAGTGCCGCACTGAACATGGTGCTCACGGAGACGGGCGCCGCCAAGGCCGTGGCCAAGGCCCTGCCCGAACTCAAGGGCAAGCTCACAGGCAATGCCATCCGCGTTCCTACACCCAATGTATCGCTGGCGGTGCTCAATCTCACCCTCGGGCGGGAGACCAGCAAGGAAGCGATGAACGATCACCTGCGGGAGATGGCGTTGAATTCCGACCTGCAGGAGCAGATCGACTTTACGGCCTCAACCGAAATTGTCTCTACCGATCTGGTGGGCTCGCGGCATGCCGGCGTGGTGGATTCTGCCTCCACCATCGTCAGCGGCAACAAGTGCGTGCTTTATGTCTGGTATGACAACGAGTTCGGCTACAGCTGCCAGGTGATTCGCGTCATGCAGGAGATGGCCGGGCTGCACTTCCCGCAGCTGCCGTAGGCAGCGACGGCAGCCGGCCGTCGCAATCAGCGGGCGGGGGCGCCGGCCTGCTCCAGTGCGTGGCGTTCCATCAGTGAACGGATGCGCTGGCGGGTTTCATCGTCCAGCCGGGTGAACTGCAGCCCGTTGTGGACGAAAACAGCGGTGTCTTTCTCTCGGGTCCAGACGCGTCGGGCGGTTACTTCAATGTGGTCGGCCCCATCCAGCGGCTCACGCAGCACCAGGCGGAATGTCTGCTCCTGGTCCCCTTCAAGAGGCTCGTGGCTCTGCAGCATGAAGCCGTGCTCGGTGACATCCACCAGATAACCGAGCAGATGTCCGGTGTCGTGTTCCAGCACCTGAACGAAATAATCGATGACTTCTCGACCCTGGCGGCGTGCTTCACTCATGCTCCGCTCTCCCGTTTGACGCCTGTTTTTAGGGTTTATGGCGTATCCGCGTGAAAACCCATGATTTTCATGCCTTGATCAGCATAGGCTGTTGCGGGGCGCGCGACTAGTCCTGATTGTGGCGATTGAACACCGAGGTCTCGCCATCGGCGCCAAAGGCCACCACGTCATAGGGATCGAAACGATCGCCCATTTCCATGCCAGGGGAACCGATGGGCATTCCCGGCACGCTGATCCCGGCCACCGTTGGCCGCTCGTCCACCAGCCTGCGGATGTCCGACGCCGGCACATGCCCTTCCACCAGATAACCCTCGATGAAGGCGGTATGACAGGACGCAAGATCGGGATCCAGCCCCGCAGCCTGCTTGATGGCGTTGAGTTCCGACTGACTCACGTTCACCGCCTCCACATCGAATCCGGACGCCTCCAGGTGCTCCACCCAGGCCCCACAGCAACCGCAGGACGGCGTCTTGAAAACCTTGATATCCCGGTCGGTGGCGGCAAGCTGCTGCAACTGCTCATTGTGGATACCGGCCACGGGCGCTGCGGTCACACTGGATTGCATCAGCCACCAGGCCGCAGCCGCCATGGCCAGGAAGACGGCAGCAGCCGCCACGAGCAATCTGGGCGAAACCAGGGCACGGGTCTTGTTCATTGGACACTCTCAGCCAGGACTTGAGTCAGGATTATGGAAGAGTACACCTGCCGAATTTTGACCTGCGTCACCCGCCGCGGTTCCCGGGCGATCAGCCATCCTTGTCCTTTTCCCAATCGAAGCGGGGCAGGTCCTCGAACAGCCGGCGCAGCCCCTCTCCCCACTGCTTGCGAATCGAGGCGAAATAAGGCGAGTTGAGCTTGTAGCGGACGATACGGGGCTGCTCAAGGCTGTTAGCCTGGTACAGGGCCATATCCACCGGCGGTCCAACGGACAGGTTCGAGCGCATGGTGGAATCGATAGAGACCAGCGCACAGCGTGCAGCATCGTCCAGCGAGACCCCGGGTTCGATGATGCGATCGAGGATCGGCTTGCCGTACTTGGTCTCGCCGATCTGCAGGAACGGCTGTTCGTCGGAACAGGTGATGTAGTTGCCCTGCGGATAGACCAGGTACAGGCCATGAGGTGCATCGCCGATCTGACCACCGATGATGAAGGTGGCTTCCATGGACACGGGATTGGGCGCGTCCGGCGCGTGATAACGCCGCTGCATGTCCAGGCTAACCTGGCCGATATAGGCCGCCGCCTCACTCAGATGACGCGCCTTGCGCAGCCCCTCACCATCTGCGGCATCCCGATCAAGCTGCGCGACAACGGCCTGGGTGGTGGCGAGGTTACCGGCGCTAAGCAGGACCAGAATGCGATCGCCAGGCCAGAAAAAGGTGTGCATCTTGCGGTAGCTGTTCACGTGATCGAGGCCCGCATTGGTGCGGGAATCCGACGCGAACACGAGGCCGGCATTCAGGGATGCAGCAAGGCAATAGGTCATCTGTGGGTGGGCCCAAGGTGGCGAAACACGCCGCGAGTGTAGCGGATTCGCCGGGGCTTTTCGTCATTTACCTGGGGAGACCCTACCGACGCGAACACGCGATTCGAGCAGGGTCTCCCTGATGCACCCGGTCTGCGGCCCGATTACCGTGCCGCAGCCAACGCCTGATCGATATCCTCCAGAATGTCATCGATATGCTCGATGCCCACGGCGATCCGCACCATGTCGCGACTCACACCCGCCTTTTCCAACTCCTCGTCATTCAACTGGCGGTGGGTGGTGGTCGCAGGGTGGCAGGCGAGGCTCTTGGCGTCGCCGATATTCACCAGACGGGTGATGAGCTGCAGCGCATCGATAAACCGTGCTCCCGCCTCGGCACCGCCGCGAATGCCGAAACTGAGGATGCCCGATGCCTTGCCCCCCATGTAATGCTGCGCGAGACGATAATCCGGGCTGTCGGGCAAGCCGGCGTACTTCACCCAGGTCACCTGATCATGGCCCTGCAGGTGCTCCGCGACAGCCTGGGCATTCTCGCAGTGCCGATCCATGCGCAATGGCAGGGTCTCGATGCCCTGGAGGATCTGGAAGGCATTAAACGGTGACAGCGCCGAACCGGTATTGCGCAGCGGCCCCACCCGACAGCGTCCAATGTAGGCCGCCGGCCCCAGGGCATCGGTATAGACCACACCGTGATAGGAGGGGTCCGGTTCGGTCAGCATGCGGTACTTGTCCGCATGGTCGGCCCAGGGGAAGCGGCCGGAATCCACCACCACACCGGCGACGGTGGTGCCATGGCCACCCATAAACTTGGTCAGCGAGTGGATGACAATGTCGGCACCATGCTCGATGGGCCGCCAGAGATAGGGCGTGGGCACCGTATTGTCGACGATCAGCGGCACACCCCGGGCATGGGCAATCTCGGCCATGCGGGCAATATCAACCACACTGCCGGATGGGTTGCCCACGGTTTCGCAGAACACGGCACGGGTGCGGTCATCAATGGCCGCCGCCATGGCCTCGAAGTCGTCATGGGAGACAAAGCGTACCTCGATACCCCGTCGCGGCAGACCATGGGCGAAAAAATTGTAGGTGCCGCCATAGAGCTGGCTGGTGGTCACCAGGTTATCGCCCACCTCCATGATGGTCTCCAGCGCATAGGTAATGGCCGCCATGCCTGAACTCACGGCCAGCCCGGCGATGCCACCCTCCATCTCCGCCACCCGCTGTTCCAGCACCGCATTGGTGGGGTTCATGATGCGGGTGTAGATGTTGCCCTGGACCTTGAGATCGAACAGATCCGCACCGTGCTGCGTGTCATCGAAGGCGTAGGACGTGGTCTGGTAAATCGGCACCGCCACCGCCTTGGTCGTCGGCTCCGGGCTGTAACCGGCGTGGATGGCCATGGTTTCGAGCTTCATCCGGGTCTCTCCTCGTGTTGATGAATGAGCTGAGAGTAGTCGACACGCGGCAAATGTTCAGTGTCTCCTTTACACTATGCCCGATCTGAAGCAGCGCAAGGCGCTTGGCCTCATGAGCTTTCCCCTGCCGGAGACCCTGCACACCCGGGACGGTCGTCCCCGTCGCCTGGGCGTCGAATTGGAGTTCGCCGGCCTGGAACTCGCCCAGATCAGCGGCCTCGTTCAGGAATGTTACGGCGGGACGATCCACGATGACGATCCCTTCGTCCACCGCGTCGAAGAAACCCCCTGGGGTCCATTCATCATCGAAATCGACGCCAGCGTGCTGAAGGATCGGGGCTACGCCGAGTACCTCAACCGCATCGGGATTCGGCTGGACAGCGACCTGACCCGCGGCAGGGTCGAGGATTTTCTCGCCAAGGCCGCCGCTACGGTTGTACCCATGGAAATCGTCACACCACCCATTCCGCTCACCGATCTGCATCGCCTGGAAGACCTGCGCGCGGCCCTGCAGCGGATGCAGGCCCGGGGGACGCGGGCGTCGTGGGTGTATGCCTTCGGCCTGCATCTGAACCCGGAGATGAGCGAGTGCACCGCCGACAACGCCCTTGCTCATTTGCGCGCCTTTCTGTTGCTTTACGATTGGCTGCACGTCAAGGGTGAGATCGACTGGACCCGGCGCCTGACGCCATATATCGACCCTTTCCCCGTCCCCTACCGGCTCATGGTCATCGACCCGGACTACGCACCGGACTGCGACCAGCTGGTGGACGACTATCTGCAATACAACACGACGCGCAACCGGGCGCTGGACATGCTGCCCATCTTCCGGGAACTGGTGGGTGACCGGGCCGTCGCCGGGCTGGGAGAAAGCGCCCATCTGGTGAAATCGCGACCGGCCTTTCATTATCGCCTGCCCAACTGCCGCATCGACGAGCCCGGCTGGACACTGGCCGGAGAGTATCGCGGTTGGGTGACGGTGGAGTGGTTGGCGGCGCGGCCCCAGGTCATGAAAGAGCTGGCCGACAGGCTGCTGCATCATCCTCGCCCCTGGGTACGCGGCATCGATGAGCGATGGGCGGACA
Source organism: Natronocella acetinitrilica (assembly GCF_024170285.1). NCBI lineage: Bacteria > Pseudomonadati > Pseudomonadota > Gammaproteobacteria > Chromatiales > Ectothiorhodospiraceae > Natronocella > Natronocella acetinitrilica. Next base: position 33,556 of record NZ_JALJXV010000010.1, on the reverse strand, counting down.
TCTGCGCCGAGGTCCTGCCTTGAGTCGACCGGTCATCGGCATCACCGGCCCGGATCGCGGCGGTCTCGCCGCATGGTTCTGTGCCTCCTGGGCGGTACGGCTGGCTGGTGGCCGCCCGTTGCGGATCACCCCCGCACGCCCTGCGGCCATCGAGCAACTGGACGCGCTGGTGGTGGGTGGCGGCGCCGATGTCGACCCATCGCTGTACGGCGAGGCCGTGGTCAGCCCGGCGCTGGGCGATCTGCGCCGTCGGAGCCGGAGCCTGGGCCGTTTTCTCGCAACCCTGTTGTTGTTCCCGCTGATCTGGCTGCTGCGCCGCATGCTTAGCACCAAGCAGCTACGCAAGGGCGACACGGCGCGCGACGAACTGGAGTTGGACCTGCTGAAGCAGGCGCTGGCCCGGGACATGCCGATCCTTGGCATCTGCCGCGGCGCGCAGTTGCTTAACGTCGCATGTGGCGGCTGCCTGCATCAGGACCTGTCGGACTTCTACAACGAAGCACCGAACCTGTGGACCATCTGGCCACAGAAGGAAGTGGTCATCGACGACGAGAGTCGCCTGTCCGCCACCATGGAACGCATTCGCTGCCGGGTGAACTCCCTGCACCGCCAGGCCATTCGGGAGACCGGCGACCACCTGCGCGTCGTCGCCTGGGAGGACAACGGCGTCGTCCAGGCCATCGAGCACACCGATCATCCCTACGTGATCGGCGTGCAGTGGCACCCGGAATACCTGCCGCAACGCCGGGAGCAGCGAGCCTTGTTCAAGCGCCTGGTGGCCGAGGCGCGGGGCAGCGCAGCGGCGTAGCCGGACGCCGCAGGCGGTGCGTTACGCGCAAGCGCTAACGCACCCTACGTGTGGCCGTGCCCCGCGTTCGGTCGTCCATCGGCGTTGGGCCATGCACCAACCCGACGTTTGGTCGTCCATCGGCGTTGGGCCATGCACCGACCCGACGTTTGGTCGTCCATCGGCGTTGGGCCATGCACCGACCCAACGTTTGGCCGTGCATCGGCGTTGGGCCATGCCCGCTGTAGGGTGCGTTAGCGCTTGCGCGTAACGCACCGCGTCGACGCCAGGGCATCCCGCCCGCCCCGGCCACAGGCACAAACGTCGGTCCGGTGCGCCGCTCATGGACCGACGTTCCCCGATCCGGCCGCACCCACCCCTACGCCGACACAATGAAAAACCCGTTCAGCAGGTTTTCCTTGTTGTACGGCAGGGGCTGGTTGCGGTCTTCCACGGTAACCACGCGACCACCGGCGGCCTCGACGATGGCCTGGCCGGCACCGGTATCCCATTCCATGGTGGGCCCAAACCGCGGGTAAAGCGTCGCCCTGCCTTCCGCCACCACGCAGAACTTCAGCGAACTGCCCACCGGCACGGAATCGGCCACCTCGATGGTCTCAAGGAAGGCGGCCAGCTCACCCGAAGGATGGGAGCGGCTCTTGACCACCGCGTGCCCCTCCCCCTGCGCCGGCTGCCGCACCCGCAGCGGTGTCACCGTGCCGGCGGCATCCTGCTTCCAGGCCTCGCCGCCAAGCTCACCGAAATACAGCACGTCCAGCGCCGGCGCGTAGATCACCCCGAGCACCGGCCGCCCCCTGTCGATGAGGGCGATATTCACGGTGAATTCACCATTACGCTTGATGAACTCCTTGGTGCCATCCAGCGGGTCCACCAGCCAGAAACGCTGCCACTGCTGCCGCTCGGCGTAGGGGATATCGCGCCCCTCTTCCGAGAGAATGGGAATGTCGGGGGTCAGGGCCCGCAGGCCGGCATCGATCACCTCGTGGGAGCGGCGGTCGGCCTCGGTGAGCGGCGAGTTGTCTTCCTTGGTCTCGACGCCGAAATCCGGCCGATTGTAGACCTCAAGGATGGCAGCGCCGGCCCGTCGGGCCAGCGCACGCAATGCGTCGGTATCAAGGTCGGCCATGATGCCTCCTGTTGTCTCCAGCGCAGCAATCAGGCTACTGGAGATCGATAAACCCCTGCTTCTCCAGATGCAGGATGATCTGCTGCGCCAGTTCGTCGGCAGTGAACTGGGAGGTATCCACCACCACCTCCGGATTCTCCGGCGCCTGGTAGGGATCGTCGATCCCGGTGAACTGCTTGATCAAACCGGCCCGGGCCTTGGCATAAAGACCCTTGCGATCCCGCTCTTCGCACACCTCCAGTGGCGTCGCCACATGCACCTCGACGAAACCACCATACTGGCTGATCATCTCCCGCACCTCGCGGCGGGTCGACGTGTAGGGGGCGATGGGTGCACAAATGGCCACACCCCGGTTCTTGGTGATCTCACTGGCCACATAACCGATGCGCTTGATGTTGATCTCCCGGTGTTCCTTGGAGAAGCCGAGCTCGCTGGACAGGTGCTTGCGCACCAGATCGCCGTCAAGCAGGGTCACCGGCCGGGTGCCAAGCTCCATGAGCTTGGCCACCAGCACGTTGGCGATGGTGGACTTGCCGCTGCCGGAGAGTCCTGTAAAGAACACCGTGAAACCCTGTTCCCGCTTGGGTGGGAAGGCCTGACGCAGGCGGGTGATCACCTCCGGATAGGAGAACCACTCGGGAATCTCCAGCCCCTCGCGCAGGCGACGGCGCAGTTCGGTACCGGAAATATTCAGCACACGGGCTTCTTCAGGCACCTCGGAGCGGGGCACGTACTGCGCCATGTCCTCGACGTAGACCATTTCCTCGAAAGGCTGCATGGCGATGCCGAGTTCCTCCTGATGGCGTTCCACCAGGTCCTGGGCCTCGTAGGGGCCGTAGAAATCCTCGCCATGGCTGTTCTTGCCCGGACCGGCGTGATCGCGCCCGACGATAAACCGCGCGCAGCCATAGTTCTTGCGAATGATGGCGTGCCACACGGCTTCACGCGGGCCACCCATGCGCATGGCCAGGGGCAGCAGCGACAGCGCCGTGGTCTGCTCCGGAAAGTGGCGCACCACCTCCTGATAACAGCGCACCCGCACGAAGTAGTCCACATCGCCGGGCTTGGTCATGCCCACCACCGGGTGGATCAGCAGGTTGGCTTCACCCTTCTGCGAGGCCCGCTTGGCCAGCTCCACGTGGGCGCGATGCATGGGGTTGCGGGTCTGGAAGGCGACAACGCTGTTCCAACCCATCTTGGTGAACCAGTCGCGCAGCTCCCTGGGAGTGTGCCGCAATTGCTTGAAAGTGTGGTGCGGCGGCAGTTCCAGACCTTCCAGGCGCCCACCGACGTAGACAGGGTTGGTCTGGTGCATGAGCCGGAAGACTTCCGGATGCGCCGGATCGGCGGCACCGTAGACCTGCTCCGCCTCCTTCTTGAAGTCGGGGCGGTAGAGGTCTTCCACCGTCATGATGGCAAGTACCATTCCCTCGGGGTGCCGCAGGGCAATCCGGCTACCGGGCTCCAGCGTCTCGGCAAACGCCTCGGTGACGTCCAGGTTGATGGGGATGGGCCAGAGGCTGTCATCAGCAAGGCGCATGCGTTCGCAGACGGCAGTGTAATCGGCCTCGGTCAGGAAGCCCTCGAGCGGCGAGAAACCGCCGTTCAGCAACAGTTCGGCATCGCAGACCTGACGGGCTGTGAGATCCCAGGAGGGGAGATCCACCGCCTCGGCCTTGAGCGCGTCCAACCGCTCCGGCGAGACGATGAGCTCTTTCAGGGTGCCGCCATGGGGCGGCGTGATGTCGGATGCGGTCATGACGAGTCTCCCGGTCTAACGATTCAGAAATTCCACACCAGCGGTATCACCAGCACCGCCACCAGCCCGGTAATGAGGTTCAGCGGCAGGCCGATGCGCAGAAAATCCGCGAACCGGTAGCCGCCGGGGCCGTAGACCATCAGGTTGGTCTGATAGCCGATGGGGGTGGCGAAACTGGCGGACGCCGCCAGCATCACGGCAATGGCGAAGGGCAGGAAGTTGAGCCCCAGGTCCCCGGATACCGCGTAGGCAATCGGGAACATCAGCACGGCGGCGGCATTATTCGTTATGACCGCCGTGAATATCGCCGTCAGCAAATAAATGGTGGCAAGGTTAACCCATGCGCCGTCTCCAGTCAGCCCGACCACTGTCTTCGCGACACCTGTGGCAACACCGGTCTTGTCCAGCGCCATGCCCAGGCCGAAGGCGGCGGCGATGACAAGCAGCACCGACCAGTCGATGCTGCGCCGCGCCCGATCCACCGTACAGCAGCGGGTCAGCAACATGCCGGCGGCCGCCAGCAGCGCGCCCTCGAGCATGGACAGCCAGCCCATGCTCACCGTGGCCACCATGACTGTGAGCAGGCCAATGGCAATGGGCGCGCGGTCATGGCGCGGCGGTGCGGAGTCGGCGATGGGGCTGATCAGGAAAAAATCGCGGTTGTTGCTCTGCTGCTCGGCGAAAGCCGAGCGGGTCTCCAGCAGCAGGGTGTCACCTGGCTGCAGCACGATATCGCCGACCTTCTGTCGCAGCCGCTCGCCGTTACGGGCAACCGCGATCACCACCGCATCGTAGTGGCTGCGGAACTGCCCCTCCCTAATGCTCTTGCCCACCACCGGGCAACTGCCGGACACCACGGCCTCGACCAGGGTGCGATTGTGGCGCTGACCGTGCAGCTTGAAGACCTGATCCGTGGCCGGGGTGAGGCCGCGGATTTTCTGCAGTTCGACGACGGACTCGACGATGCCCACGAACACCAGGCGATCACCGGATCGCAGCCGCTCCTGGGGCGAGACCGCGGGCAGCACGTCACCGTCGCGATCGATTTCCGCCAGGAACATGCCGGTGAGGTGACGCAGCCCGCCTTCTTCGATGGTGCGCCCCACCAGCGGGCCATCCTTGTCCACCAGCATCTCGACGCTGTATTCCCTGGGATCACCCAGCTGACTCAACGCCGGCCGGCGATCGGGCAACAGCCAGCGGCTGGTCAGCAGGATGAAGCCCATGCCGACGATGGCCACCGGCACTCCGACCCAGGCCAGGTCGAACATACGCAGGCCGTCATCCGGGGTACGCTCGAGGATGAGGCCATTGATGACGAGGTTGGTGCTGGTGCCGATCAGCGTGCAGGTGCCACCCAGGATAGCGGCGTAGCTGAGCGGGATCATCAACCGCGAGGCGGGCAGGTTGAACTTGCGTGCCCAGGCGCTCACCGCCGGAATCAGCATCGCCACTACCGGGGTGTTATTGAGGAAGGCGCTGAGAAAAGCCACCGGGCTCATCACCCGCACCTGCGCATGGGCCAGTGACCGGGGCTTGCCCAGTATGCGATGCACGATCCAGTGGATGCCGCCGGTCTGCTCCAGGCCGGCCACCACCACGTAGAGCACCGCAACGGTGATCAAGCCCTGGTTGGCCAGGCCGCCGAAGGCCTCCGACGGCGTCAGTACGCCGGCCACCAGCAACACCGTCAGCCCCGCCAGAAAGACCATGTCCGGCGCAAGACGCGTCACGCTCAGCACACCAAGCACGCCGATCACCACACTGACGGTCAACCAGGCTTCCCAGGCCACGATGCAGCACTCCGGACAACAACGACACACAGCGTAGCAGTCACCGCTGCACCTTTAAGGAAGCGCCGGGGGAACCTGCCACGCTGCGAGAGAGCCAGAAACAGAACCGGGAGACCCGGCATAACCCCAGAGAGCCAATGGCTTTCCGGGAGGCGCTACCTTACCGCCCGGCGCGCCACGCCGAAAGACGCGATCGCCATGTGCTCATGGCGCAACGATCTATGCGCCGAGTCCGCTCAGGCCCAATCCCTGGAGTGCAGATAGGCGCGGAACTCTTCGCCGAGTTCCGGATGCTTGAGGCCATATTCCAGCGTCGCCTTGAGATACCCCAGCTTGCTGCCGCAGTCATAGCGGGTGCCGGTGAACTCATGGGCATAGACCGCCTCGTAGCGCAGCAGTGTGGCGATGGCGTCAGTGAGCTGAATCTCGCCACGGCTGTCGGGGTCGGTGCTTGCCAGCAGGTCAAAAATGCGTGGCGTCAGGATGTAGCGCCCCACCACGGCGAGGTTCGACGGTGCATCCGCCGGCTTGGGCTTCTCCACGATACCGTGAACCCGGGCGATGCCATCGTGCATCTCTTCTGCACTGACCACACCGTACTTGTCGGTCTCCGACTCGGGAACCCGCTCGACGCCGAGCAGAGAACTCTGCAGGTGTTCGAACTCCTTCGTCATCTGCGACAGCACCTGCTGACCGTGACCATCGATGAGGTCATCGGCCAGAATGACGGCGAACGGCTCATTGCCGACAACCGGGCGGGCGCAACCAACTGCATGGCCGAGACCCAGCGCCTCGCCCTGTCGGATGTAAATGCAATTGACGTTCGCCGGCACCGTACTCTTGACGATCTCCAGCATGCGCTCCTTCTTCTTGTTGCGCAGCTCGACTTCCAGCTCATAGGCGGTATCGAAGTGGTCCTCGATGGCACGCTTGGTTCGCCCGGTGACGAAGACCATGGTGTCGATGCCGGCCGCCACGGCCTCTTCCACCGCGTACTGGATCAGCGGCTTGTCCACCACCGGCAGCATTTCCTTCGGGCTCGCCTTGGTGGCGGGCAAAAAGCGTGTACCCAGGCCCGCGACTGGAAAAACTGCCTTGCGGATGCGGTAGGTCATGGAAAGCCCCCGTCGTTGTCATGTGAAATACCGGATGCGCGCTACCATACGTGTGCCCGGAATCAACGGGCAAGACCGCGCTGCCTACTCCCGGTAACGCCTCAGGCGCCTGATCAGCGCCGCCGTCGAGGCATCCACCTCGGCGGGTGGTTCGGCACGGCCGGCGACGGCATCGATGAGATCGTCCGCCATCAGCTTGCCCAGTTCGACCCCCCATTGATCAAAGGGGTTGATGTCCCAGACCACCGACTGCACGAACACCCGGTGCTCGTACAAGGCCATCAGCATGCCCAGATGATGCGGGTCGACCCGCGGAAAAACCAGTGTACTGCTGGATACGTTGCCGGGTTGGGTACGATGCGGCAGCAAGGCTTCGATACGCTCCGGCGACAGGCCTGCGGCCTGCATGGCGACGGTCATGGCGGCCTCGTCGCGCCCTTCCATCAGCGCCTGGGCCTGGGCGAGCCCGTTGGCCAGGGTGAGATCCTGCTGCCCCTCGCTGCCACCAGAACCCTGGGCGGGGAGCAGAAAATCCACGGTCACCCGCTCCATCCCCTGATGAATCAGCTGCAGGAACGAATGCTGGGCATTGCCGCCGAACTCACCGAGCAGCAGGGGTGCCGTAGGCACGCTCACCGGTGAGCCATCGCGACGCACCGATTTGCCGTTGGATTCCATATCGAGTTGCTGCAGATAGGCCGGGAATCGCCCGAAACGATGATCATAGGGCAGCACCACATGGCCATGGGTATCCAGGCAATTGCGGTGCCACACTGCCAGCAGGCCCATGATCACCGGCATGTTCTGCTCGAAAGGCGCCTCGCGGAAGTGGCGATCCATGCGATGCATGCCAGCGAGGAACTCGCTGAATTGCGACCAGCCGATGGTCAGCGCCAGGGGCAGCCCGACAGCGGATGAGACGGAATAACGCCCACCGACCCACTCGCCCATGAGGAATTGATGGTCATCGGCGATGCCCCAGGCAGTCATGGCCTCGGGCTTGCTGGAGATCGCCACCACATGCACGGCAACCGCCCGCGGGCCGAGCCTGTCTTCCAGCCAACGGCGCATCACTTGGGCATTGCCGAAGGTATCGGGGGTGCTGAAAGACTTGGAGGAGATGATGAACAGCGTGCGCGCCGGGTCCACGGTGGCCAGCACATCCGCCAGCTGCACCCCGTCCATGCCGGAAACGAAATGGGTGGTGACTCCGGGGCGGTGGTAGCCGGCCAGCGCGTGCGACGCCATCACTGCACCCAGATCCGAACCGCCAACGCCCAGGTTGACCACCGTATCCAGGCGCTTGCCGGTCACGCCCCGCAAGGTACCGCGCTCGAATCCGGTGACGAACTCCTGCAGGCGTTGCCGTTGCGCAAATACCGTAGGTACCAGGTTGACGCCGTCGACTTCCACCTTGGCGCCGGGGTCGCACTCCCGCATCAGGGTATGCAGGGCGGGCCGCCGCTCGGTGTTGTTGACCTCGGCCCCGCTGAACAGCCCATCGATCCGCTGGCGCAGGTCCACTGCCTCGGCAAGCTGAAGGAGGCCACGGCGGGCGTCGTCATCGAGCAGGTGCTTGGAATAATCGAGGTGGAGGTCGTCCAGGGTGACGGCGTAGCGCCCTACCCGCTCCGGATCGTGCCGGAACAGTGTACTGATGCGTGTCTCCCCAAGGGATGCCGCCACTGCACGAAGCCGCGTCCATTGCGCCATGTCGACGTTATTCCACCCTTTATCGCGATACGAGGCGCCTGCGCGCTTCGCTTTCGCGCAGTCTGCCGCATTATGTAGTTATTTTGTAGTGCGCTGCCGCACGCTATCTCCACGCCCCATGGCGTAATAGGTAAAGCCGTGATCCACCAGCGTGCGTGGGTCGTACAGGTTGCGCCCGTCAAAAATGACAGGGCTTTTCAGATCCTTGCGCAGACGGCCGAAATCCGGGCTGCGAAAGACTTGCCACTCGGTGCAGATTGCCAGCACATCAGCACCGGTCAGCGTGTCATACGGCGTTTCGCACAGGCGCAGGTCGTCCCGCTCGCCGTAGATGCGCCGGGTTTCATCCATGGACTCCGGGTCATGGGCCTGCACCCGGGCGCCAGCCTCCCACAGGGCCTCCATCAGGGCACGGCTGGGTGCCTCGCGCATGTCATCGGTGTTGGGCTTGAAGGCAAGCCCCCAGAGGGCGATCACCCGTCCGCTCAGATCGCCATGGAAATGGTCGCTGATTCGCTGGAACAGCACACCCTTCTGCCTGGCGTTCACGGCTTCCACCGCATCCAGGACCAAGGGCTCGTAGTCCACACCCCGCGCCGTACGGGCCAGCGCCTTGACGTCCTTGGGGAAGCACGAGCCACCGTAGCCGCAACCCGGGTAGATGAAGTGGTAACCGATCCGGGGGTCAGAACCGATGCCGTTGCGCACGGCTTCGATATCGGCGCCAAGACGCTCGGCCAGACCGGAGAGCTCGTTCATGAAGCTGATCTTCGTGGCGAGCATGGCGTTGGCGGCATACTTGGTGAGCTCTGCAGAGCGCACATCCATGACGATGAGCTTCTCGTGACTGCGGCTGAACGGCCGGTAGAGCTCCCGCATCAGCCGCGTCGCCTTGTCGTCATCGCTACCGACAACGATACGATCCGGCTTCATGAAGTCGGCGATGGCCGCGCCTTCCTTCAGGAACTCGGGGTTGGAGACCACGCTGTAGGGCAGGCTGACACCGCGCTCGGCCATGGTGCTCTCCAGTGCCTCGCGCACCCGGTCGGCGGTGCCCACGGGCACGGTGGACTTGTTGACCACCACCCGGTAATCATCGATGTGCTGGCCGATGGAGCGGGCCACCGCCAGCACATACTGGAGATCCGCTGAGCCATCCTCATCCGGCGGCGTACCCACGGCGATGAACTGCATGAGGCCATGGGCCACCGCCTGACTGACATCGGTGGTGAAGCGCAGCCGACCGGCTTCGCGGTTGCGGGCAATGAGATCATCAAGCCCCGGCTCATGGATCGGCACCTCACCGCGGTTCAGCCGATCAACCTTGGCCTGGTCCACGTCCACGCAGAGCACGTCGTTGCCTGCATCCGCCAGACAGGTTCCGGTGACAAGGCCGACATAGCCGCTGCCGAAGATGGTAATTTTCATGGTTATTCCGCGTTATTTCAGTCGTTTGTATTTAACAGGGGCGGTTCGCTCAAGCGCCGGCACCCCGGCGCTGATCAAACCCCGTAATACTCCCGGTACCAGGCCACGAACCGCCGCACGCCCTCTTCCACCGGGGTTGCCGGCCGGTAATCCACATCCTGCACCAGGTCTTCCACGTCGGCGTAGGTGTCGGGTACATCGCCGGGCTGCAATGGCAGCAGGTTCTTCTCCGCCTTGCGCCCCAACGCGTCTTCCAGCACCTCGATATAGCGCATCAATTCCACCGGCTGATTGTTGCCGATGTTGTACACGCGATACGGCGCCAGGCTGGTCCCGGGGTCGGGTTTCATGGCGTCCCAGGCGGGGTTGGGCGGTGCCACGTGATCAAGCGTGCGCACGACGCCTTCGACGATGTCATCAACATAGGTGAAGTCGCGGCGATGATTGCCGTAATTGAACACGTCGATGGGTTCGCCCGCGAGTATCTTCCGCGTGAACAGGAACAGCGCCATGTCCGGTCGGCCCCAGGGGCCGTACACCGTGAAGAAGCGAAGGCCGGTAGTGGGCAGGCCGTAGAGGTGCGAGTAGGTGTGGGCCATCAACTCGTTGGCTTTCTTGGTGGCCGCATACATGGACAGCGGGTGGTCCACGTTATGGTGCACCGAGAAGGGCATGGCCTTGTTGGCACCGTAGACGGAACTGCTGGACGCGTAGACCAGATGCCCCACCTGGTGGTGCCGGCAGCCCTCGAGAATATTCATGAACCCCACCAGGTTGCTGTCCACATAGGCGTGGGGGTTCTCGAGGGAGTAGCGCACACCGGCCTGGGCGGCAAGATGGACGACGCGATCGAAACCCTGCTCGGCAAACAGCGCAGTCATGCCGGGGCGATCCGCCACGTCCATCTTCACGAAGTGGAAACCGGCGTCGTCCTGCAGACGCGCCAGTCTCGCCTCCTTGAGGCGCACATCGTAATAGTTGTTGAGATCGTCGAGCCCGACAACCGTATCGCCGCGATCCAGCAACACGCGGCTGACGGCGGAACCGATGAAACCCGCTGCACCAGTAACCAGTATCTTCATGTCCACACCCTGGGTGACTCCGGACGCGGCGTACACCGCGGCGACAGAGGCGCAAAGCCTACTACTTCGAGGGGCCGACAGGAAAGAATACGCTGACCATCAAGGTGAGCGGAAGGTTGACGCCGCCGGACCGGTAATCACCGTCCAGCGACTTCAAAAACGACGTTTCAGGATGCCCTAGAACGGGATATCGTCGTCAAAACCGCCGTCGTCCATGGGGGCGGTTTCCGACTGATCCTTTTTCGGTGCGTTCTGCGAGCGGTTGCCGCCGCCACCTCCGCCACCCATGCCTTCGCCGCGACCATCAAGCATCTGCATGTCGTTGGCGACGATCTCGGTAGTGTAACGGTCCTGCCCGTCCTGACCCTGCCACTTGCGGGTCTGCAGGCGGCCCTCAATGTAGACCTTCGAACCCTTGCGCAGGTACTCGCCAGCAATCTCGGCGAGCTTGCCGAAGCACACGACGCGATGCCATTCGGTCTTTTCCTGCTGCTCCCCGCTCTGCTTGTCGCGCCAACTCTCGGTAGTCGCCAGCCGGATGTTGGTCACCGCGGCCCCGTTGGGGCTGTAGCGGGTTTCCGGATCGACCCCAAGGTTACCGATGAGAATGACCTTGTTGATACCACGCGCCATGATGTCCTCCAGTATTCAGTATGCTCGGTCAGCGGCTTCCATGCCCCGGACGGCGAACGGCACAGCCTTCGTGCGCCCGCGGATGACCCGGTACTCTACCCGACTTCGGGGGTTAGCCGCACCCCATTCCGATGGACGGGTTCATGCGCCTCGGTGGCCACCCACACTCGCCGGTGAGGCCTCCCGATTCACCAGCCGCTGCACGCCGAATGTGGCCCAGGTCATGGCCAGCGCAGCCATGGCGAGCACCGCCCACACACCTACCAGCTGCAACACGATTCCGCCCGAGACACCGCCCAGAAATGCGCCCGCGAACTGGTAGGTGGCGTAGACGCCCAGCGCACTGCCCCGCACGCGCTCCTGGGCATAGCGCGATGTCAGAGCCGGGAGACAGGCCTCAAGCAGGTTGAAGCCGGAGAAAAACAGCCACAGGCCGCAGACCAGAAGCAGCGTGGAGCCACTGCCGAAGGCGAGCAGTGCCAGGGACAAGGCCACCGCCCCGCCGGAAAGCACGGCGATCCGACGACCGCCCTCGGCACTTTCCGTGCGTCGCAGCCCCAGGGCCAGCACGGGGATCGTGCACAGCAGGACCGGCAGGTACACCCGCCAGTGCCCACCGACATCCAGCCCGACGGTGTCCACCAGGGCCAGCGGCACCACGAGAAACAGCGCGGTCAGGGAGAAATTGAGCGCGCCGATGCCGACGTTCAGGCGCAGCAGGTTGCGATCTGCAAGGGCCTCGCGAAAACCGCGGGCGGCATCTTTCCAGACTTGTGGCCGGCGGGCCGGTGGATCGGGCACCAGCACCAGCAGGGCCACGATGGCCGCGACGGCCAGCGCCGCCGTCACCCAGAACAGGCCAGCCAGACCAAACGCGCCAGCCAGCAACGGCCCCAGCACCAGGGCAATGATGAACGCCGCGCCAATGGTGATGCCGATGGCGGCCATGACCCGGGAGCGCTTTTCCGGCGGTGTGAGATCCGCTGCCAGGGCCAGCACCGCCGCGGCAATGGCCCCGGCCCCCTGCAGCGCCCGGCCGATGATCACGCCCCAGACCCCATCCGAGACTGCCGCAAGCACGCTGCCAGCGAGAAAGATCAGCAGGCCGAAAACAATCACCGGTTTGCGGCCGAACCGATCCGACAGCCAGCCCAGTGGAATCTGGAAAATGGCCTGAGTCGCACCGTAAGCACCCAGAGCCAGGCCCAGCAAAGCGGGTGTGGCGCCCTCCAGGGCGGGCCCGTAAATGGCCAACACCGGCAGCACCAGAAACAGGCCGAACATGCGCAAGCCAACGATGCTGGCAAGGCCGACGGCGATACGGGTGAGGGTGGGCTGCATGGATGCGGCGGCTCTATCGAATCAGCGAAAGCCGCAATGGTACGCACCTTCCAGAACGGTTTGCCAGACCGCTTCCACCCGGATGCTCGTCAGCGGACCTGCATTCAAGGTGGCGCACGTTGTAAACTGTACGGCTTTGTCTCGCCAACGGTTGGTCCATGAACTTCATCAGCATACGCGGCGCACGCACCCACAACCTGCAGAATATCGATGTCGATCTGCCGCGGGATCGGCTCATCGTCATCACCGGGGTCTCGGGTTCCGGCAAATCGTCACTGGCCTTCGACACCATCTATGCCGAGGGCCAGCGGCGCTATGTGGAGTCGCTGTCCACCTACGCGCGGCAGTTTCTGTCCATGATGGACAAGCCGGATGTCGACGACATCCAGGGGCTTTCACCGGCGATCTCCATCGAGCAGAAGGCGACCTCCCACAACCCACGCTCCACCGTGGGCACGGTGACCGAAATCCACGATTACCTGCGGCTGCTCTACGCCCGGGCGGGCACTCCGCGCTGCCCGGAGCATGATGTCGCCCTGAATGCCCAGACGGTGAGCCAGATGGTGGATCACATCCTGGAACTGCCGGAGGGAGAGAAAGTCATGCTGCTCGCGCCTGTGGTGGACGACCGCAAGGGCGAGCACCAGCAGGTGCTGCAGGAACTACGCGCCCAGGGCCTGATCCGGGCACGAATCGACGGCACAGTGGTGGACCTGGACACCATGCCGGCACTGGACCCCCGCCACCACCACACCATCGAAGCGGTGGTGGATCGCTTCAAGGTGCGGCCGGATATCGCCGGACGGCTGGCGGACTCCATCGAGACCGCGCTTGGCCTTGGCAACGGCGTCCTCCGGGTTGCCTGGATGGATGAACCGGAGCGCCCGCCACTAGCGTTCTCATCAAAGTATGCCTGCCCCCATTGCGGCTACTCCCTAGTCAGCCTCGAGCCACGGCTGTTCTCGTTCAACAGCCCCCATGGCGCCTGCCCCACCTGCGATGGCCTGGGCGTCACCCAGTTCTTCGATCCGGATCGCCTGATCACCAATCCGGCAGTGAGTCTTGCCGGTGGCGCGATACGTGGATGGGATCGGCGCAACGCCTACTATTTCCACATGATCGAGTCGCTGGCAGAGCACTACGACTTCGATCCCGGAACGCCCTACCAGGACCTACCGGAACAGGTTCGCCAGGTGCTTCTCCACGGCAGTGGTGAAGAGGTGATTCGTTTCCGCTACCTGCAGGGGAACGGTAAGCGCGCCACGCGGGAACACGCCTTCGAAGGCGTCATTCCCAACATGGAGCGGCGCTACCGGGAATCCGAATCCAATATCGTGCGCGAGGAACTTGGCCGCTATATCAGCAGCCGGGTGTGCCCGGAATGCCACGGAGCCCGCCTTAACGAGAGCGCGCGCCACGTGTTCGTGGGCGACATGCGACTGCCAGAGGTCGCGGCACTGGCCGTCGGCGAGTGCCTGGACTACTTCGAGGGGCTGGAACTCCCCGGCGCCAAGGGCGAGATCGCCGAGCGCATCGTCCAGGAGATCCGCGCCCGGCTGCGCTTCCTGCTCAACGTGGGCCTGCAATACCTGACCCTGGATCGCGGTGCCGGCACGCTCTCCGGCGGCGAGGCACAGCGGATTCGCCTGGCAAGCCAGATCGGTGCCGGGCTGGTCGGCGTGATGTACGTGCTGGACGAACCCTCCATCGGCCTGCACCAGCGGGACAATGATCGGCTGCTGGAAACCCTCACCCGCCTGCGGGACATGGGCAACACGGTGATCGTGGTGGAGCACGACGAGGACGCCATTCGACAGGCAGACCATGTGGTGGACATGGGGCCGGGCGCCGGCACCCGGGGCGGGCTGCTGGTAGCGCAGGGCACGCCGGCCCAGATTGCCGCGTCGGCGGACTCCCTCACCGGGCAGTATTTGTCCGGGCGACGCGGCATCGCCCTGCCGGAGCGCCGCATCCCGCCGCAGCCGGACCAGTGGCTCACCATCCGCAACGCCCGCGGCCACAACCTGCAGGGAGTCGATGCTTCCATACCGGCCGGACTCATGGTGTGCGTGACCGGCGTATCCGGCTCGGGCAAGTCGACGCTGATCAATGAAACGCTCTACAAGGCGGCGGCGCGCTCGCTGAACGGTGCTGCCGTGGAGCCCGCCGAATGCGACGCGGTGGAGGGCCTTGAACTGTTCGATAAGGTCGTGGACATCGACCAGAGCCCCATCGGCAGGACGCCCCGCTCCAACCCCGCCACCTATACCGGCATCTTTACCGGTATCCGGGAGTTGTTCGCCGGTACCCAGGAGGCTCGGGCCCGGGGTTACGCGCCGGGCCGATTCAGTTTCAATGTGAAGGGCGGGCGCTGCGAGGCCTGCCAGGGGGACGGCGTCGTCCGGGTAGAGATGCACTTCCTGCCGGACGTCTACGTGCCCTGCGACGTCTGCCACGGGCGACGCTACAACAGGGAAACCCTGGAGGTGAAGTACAAGGGGCTCAACATCCATCAGGTGCTGGACCTCACCGTGGAAGATGCCCTGCCGCTATTCGATCCGGTGCCGGTGCTGAAGCGCAAGCTACAGACCCTGATGGACGTGGGGCTGACATACGTGAAACTCGGCCAGAGCGCCACCACCCTGTCTGGCGGTGAGGCACAGCGGGTCAAGCTCGCTCGCGAGCTTTCGAAGCGCGATACAGGGCATACGCTCTACATCCTGGACGAGCCCACCACGGGGCTGCACTTCCACGACATCGAGCAATTGCTGGGCGTGCTCCACCGTTTGCGGGACAACGGCAATACCATCGTGGTGATCGAGCACAATCTGGACGTCATCAAGACCGCTGACTGGATTATCGACCTGGGGCCCGAGGGTGGCACCGGCGGCGGGCAGATCATTGCAACGGGAACGCCTGAAGCGGTCGCGGCGGTGGAAAGCTCCCACACCGGGCGTTATCTTGCTCCGATGCTGAAGCCCGACGCCGCCCGAAGGACCGGTTCCTGAGCGAGCAGCGTACACACCTCTATTGCTGGAGAAAGGCATGGCCGCCGTGACCCACGTGATCGACCACCCGCTGGTGCAGCACAAGCTCACAGTGCTGCGAAAGAAGTCCACCTCGACCTCCAAGTTTCGCGGCATCCTGCGGGAGATCGCCCTGCTGCTCTGCTATGAGGTCACCCGCGACCTGCGTTTGACCAGCACCCGCATCGAGACCCCATTGCAGCCCATGGACGCACCCACGCTGGACGGCAAAAAGCTCTGCTTCGTGTCGGTCTTGCGGGCGGGTAACGGCCTGCTGGAGGGCATGCTCGACCTAGTGCCATCGGCCCGGGTAGGACATGTGGGCCTGTATCGCGACCCGGATACACTCGAGGCAGTGGAATACTACTTCAAGGTGCCCTCGCACCTGGACGAGCGAGAAGTGATCGTGGTGGATCCCATGCTCGCCACTGGACACTCCGCCGCGGCCGCCGTCGCCCGGCTCAAGGAGGCCGGTGCGGTGCATATTCGCTTTGTGTGCCTGCTGGCCGCCCCCGAGGGCATTGCGTCCTTCCATGAAGCGCACCCGGACGTGCCGATTTACACCGCCGCCATTGACGATGGCCTGAACGAAAAGGCCTACATCGTGCCCGGCCTCGGCGACGCCGGCGACCGGATGTTTGGTACCAAGTGAGGGATTTCTGCGATGCCGGGGGTTGGTTATGGTGCGTTACGCGCTTCGCGCTAACACACCCTACGCGGGGCCTCGGTCAGGCACGGCCGACTGTAGGGTGCGTTAGCGCTTAGCGCGTAACGCACCGCAACGGCGCCGGATCATGGCCGGCGCCGAATCGCATGGAGACTGATTCCCCTCAAGGCAACAGGTGCTTCACCGCGTCGCGTTCTCCGACCAGCTCGTTCTCCGTCGCCTGCATCTTCTCGCGGCTGAAGCTATCAACCTCCAGCCCCTGCACGATCTCGTACTGACCGTTCTTGCACGTCACGGGAAATGAATAGATCAGACCCTCGGTGATGCCGTAGCTGCCATCCGAGGGAATCCCCATGCTGGTCCAGTCGCCGTCAGCGGTGCCCAGCGCCCAGGTGCGCATATGGTCGATTGCAGAGCTGGCAGCGGATGCCGCGCTGGAGGCACCACGAGCCTTGATGATCGCCGCACCACGCTGCTGCACGGTGGAGATGAACTCATTCTCGTACCAGCCGCGATCAACCTTTCCGGCGGCAGCCTCACCCTTGATAAGGGTGTGGCTGATATCCGGGTACTGGGTGGCGGAATGGTTGCCCCAGATGGTCATGCGCGTGATGTCCGTGGTGTGCACGCCAACCTTGCCGGCAAGCTGGGCCAGGGCGCGGTTGTGATCCAGCCGGGTCATGGCGGTGAACTGACCGGGATTGATATCCGGGGCGTTCTTCTGCGCGATCAGGGCATTGGTGTTGGCAGGGTTGCCGACCACCAGAACCCGCACATCCCTGCTGGCTGCATCATTCAGCGCCTTGCCCTGAGCGGAGAAGATCGCCGCATTGGCTTCCAGCAGATCCTTGCGCTCCATGCCGGGGCCACGTGGCCGCGCGCCAACCAGCATGGCGTAGTCCGCGTCCTTGAAGGCCTCTTCCGCCTTGTCACTGATGGTCACACCTGCCAGGAGCGGGAAGGCGCAATCCTCCAGTTCCATGACCACGCCACCCACTGCCTCCAGGGCGGGGGTAATCTCCAGTAGCTGAAGAATGACCGGCTGGTCCTTGCCCAGCATATCGCCCGAAGCAATGCGGAACAGCAGGCTGTAGCCAATCTGCCCGGCGGCCCCCGTGACTGCTACGCGTACAGGTGCTTTCATCGTTACTCTCCCTTGTGGGTTGTCCCGGAGTCGCGCTCCGGGTGAAACCGTGTGCGCGCACCGCAATCTCGCGAATGCTGCGGTGCAGCGACATTAGGCGGCCGTATTGTATCAGACCGGCGACAACCGGGCATTGTCCGGACAGGAAGACCCGCCGACGCCAGGCCCGATCGATCTACTTCTTGCCGCCCTGCTTCCCGCCCGGGCTCTTCATCGCATCACCCTGTTGCCGAAATGCATCCCAGAACAGCTTCTGAAATGCCTCCATGTTCTGGTGAGCGCCCGGAAGAAAGGGCTTCATCAGCGTCACGGGATCATAGCCCTCCTGCCCGGCATGCATGCGCTCGCGAATCGAATTGAGCAATTCATCCTGCAGGGGTTGGAGATCCGGCAAACCGATAAAGCGGCGCAGCTCTTCCGGTGTGGCGTCGACATCGATACTGATCTTCATGGGTACTCCTGAATCAGGGGCGGAGGAGACGGACTAGGCTGCCGGGGGCCAGATCAAACGTGTGGGCGGCGTGTCCGAGATTGACCGACACCTCAACGAGTCCCGACGAATTGCGGTGCCAGAAACCGGCGCCGGCAGGCATGCGGCCGAACGTTGTCGCATGAACAAGGCGGTGCTCCCCCGCCTGCAGAATCGCCGTGTCAGCCAGTGCCTCACCGCGAATGCCGGTCATGGCATTACCATAGTCATCAATGTAGAGCACGTAAGGCGTGTCGTCTCCCCAGTCGGGGAAGCGCGGACCGCCAGCCGCAGCCTGCTCCGATCGCCACGTGCCGATCGCAACAGCGGCGGCAATATCGGCGAAGACATCCCTGCCATGGAATGTGGGGCTGGCGCCCTCAGGAGCCGCGGGCAGCGGCCAGCGCTCGACCTCGGCGGCCCGGCGCTGCACGAACTCGAACAAACCGTTGTCCGGGCCCACGAACCATCGCCCATCGGCACGAATCACGCAGCCGTCCCGGGCTTCCGTGCCAACGCCAGGGTCCACCACCGCCAACACCACCGCGCCTTCAGGCAGGTAACGGCTGAATGGCTCCAGTAGATAAGCCGCCGCACGGGGATCCATGGCTGGCCCGTCGTGGAGCAAATCCACCACCGGGCCGGCGAACCCCGAGGAGAAAAGGCGTGCCTTCATCTGGCCAACGTACGGGCCGCGCAAACCGAAATCCGTGAACAGGGCGATCATCATGCGTCGCTCCGAATGCGGGGAATGGGGTGCATGCTAACAGGGTTATCGGCGGCGGGGACTTTACAGGGGCCGCCCCTAGCGCCGACATGGTGCGTTACGCGCTGCGCGCTAACACACCCTACAGCGGGCACGGCCAAACGTAGGGTGTGTTAGGCCGAAGGCCGTAACGCACCACAACCGCGGTGGTATTGCCCCCAAGGCCACAGGCACAAACCGCGGTCCGGTGCGCCGCTCATGGACCGTCAGCGACAGGGATGTCGCTGTCGAGCCCCCAGGGACGGGTTTACGGCGTGTCCATGAGCGGCGTACCGGACCGCGGTTCCCCGCTCACTCATGGAGGGTGTGTTAGCGCGCAGCGCGTAACGCACCACAACAACGCAGACCCCACAACAAAAAACCGGGCCGCAAGGGCCCGGTTCTCCGCGGAAACGTCCGCCCACCGTTACTGCTTGGCGGGGGCTTCCTCGGTCTGCTCGGGGGTTTCCACTTCCGGCGTCTCTTCCGGCTTGGATTCCGCCTGTTCGGCGGGCGTCGCCGTCAGTTCTTCCGGCTCGACCTCCGGGCGATCCACCAGTTCGACGTACGCCATGGGGGCATTGTCGCCGGCGCGGAACCCGCACTTGAGAATCCGCAGGTAACCGCCGGGGCGGTCCTGATAGCGCGGCCCGAGTTCGTTGAACAGCTTACCGAGGGCCGACTTGTCCCGCAGCCGGGAGAAGACAATACGTCGACGCGCGACGTTGTCTTCCTTGGCCATGGTGATCATCGGCTCGGCAACCCGGCGCAGTTCCTTCGCCTTGGGCAGGGTCGTCTTGATCGCCTCATGGGTGAACAACGACGCAGCCATGTTACGGAACATCGCTTCGCGATGCGTGCTGTTCCGATTGAGTTTACGTCCGGATTTACGGTGACGCATGGTCGATTACCTTTCCATCAATGAGCCGGGTAGACCCGTGGTCTAGCCGGCGATGTGTTCTCTCTCGCCCAGCGCGGCGGGCGGCCACTCATCAAGACGCATACCCAGCGACAGGCCGTGGGACGCAAGCACTTCCTTGATCTCGGTAAGCGATTTCTTACCCAGATTCGGCGTCTTGAGCAGCTCGACCTCGGTACGCTGTACCAGGTCGCCCACATAGTGAATGCTCTCCGCCTTCAGGCAGTTCGCCGAACGCACGGTGAGTTCCAGGTCGTCAATGGGCCGCAGCAGCACGGGATCCACTTCAGGCTCACGCATGTCGGGCTCGGAGAACTCATCTCCACCCTCAAGCGAGACAAAAACGCTGAACTGATCCTGTAGCAGGCCCGCGGCAAAGCGCAGCGCCTCTTCAGGCTCGATGACACCGTTGGTCTCGATATCCAGCACCAGCTTGTCCAGGTCGGTGCGCTGCTCGACACGGGCACTTTCCACCGCGTAGGCAACACGCCGCACCGGGCTGTAGCTGGCATCGAGTTGCAGCCGACCTATTGGCCGCTCCTCTTCCTGATCACGCTGGGTCACTGCTTCGTAACCACGCCCCTTGACCACGCGCAGCCGCATGCTCAGCTCACCGCTCTTGGTCAGGTGGGCAATCACGAGATCCGGGTTCTTGATCTCAACAGAGTGATCAACCTCGATATCCGCTGCCGTGACCACACCGGGCCCCTTCTTGGACAGCTTCAAGGTGACCTCATCCTTGCCGTGCAGACGCACCGCAAGCTGCTTGAGGTTCAGAAGAATATCGACCACATCTTCCTGCACGCCCTCTACGGCAGTGTACTCGTGAAGCACATTGTCGATTTCCGCCTCGACCACGGCGTAGCCGGGCATGGAGGACAGAAGGATACGGCGCAGGGCGTTACCCAGCGTATGGCCGAAGCCACGTTCCAGCGGCTCGACAGTGATGCGCGCGCGACGTGCATCCTGCGCGCTGACATCCACGACCCGCGGCTTGAGAAAATCTTTGAACTGAGCCTGCATTCGAACGTCCTCTGGGGTGAATCGCGTCGGACTCTTACTTCGAGTAAAGCTCGACCACGAGGTGCTCGTTAATTTCCGCGGAGAGATCGGAACGCTCCGGCAGTGCCTTGAAGGTGCCCTCGAACTTCTTGGTGTCAACTTCGACCCAATCGACGAAGCCGTTCTGCTGGGCAAGCTCCATGGCACCCTGGATGCGCGCCTGGTTGCGAGCCTTCTCCCGCACGGTGATCACGTCACCGGGACGTACCTGGTAGGACGGGATGTTCACCGTCTGACCATTGACCAGCACTGCCCGATGGGAAACAAGCTGCCGCGCCTCGGCGCGGGTTGTACCCAGGCCCATGCGCCACACGACGTTGTCCAGACGTGCTTCGAGCAGTTGCAGGAGGTTCTCACCGGTCGAGCCCTTGAGCTTGGCGGCGGCCTTGTAATAATTGCGGAACTGCCGCTCAAGCACGCCGTAGATACGGCGCAACTTCTGCTTTTCGCGCAACTGCAGCCCGTAGTCGGACACGCGGGTCCGGCGCTGGCCATGCTGCCCCGGCGGCGTGTCGAGCTTGCACTTGCTTTCAAGAGGCCGCATACCGCTCTTGAGGAACAGATCCGTCCCTTCACGGCGGGCGAGCTTGCACTTGGGTCCGATATACCTTGCCATGCTAGAACTCCAATCCGTCAGACGCGGCGCTTTTTGGGCGGACGACACCCGTTATGGGGAATCGGCGTCACGTCCGAGATGTTCGTGATCTTCAGGCCCGCATTGTTCAGCGCACGCACCGCGGACTCACGCCCCGGCCCCGGCCCCTTCACGCGAACTTCAAGATTCTTGAGCCCGTACTCCTTCGCGGCCTGACAGGCACGGTCCGACGCGACCTGCGCGGCAAACGGCGTGCTCTTCCGGGAGCCACGGAAACCACTGCCACCGGAACTCGCCCAGGACAACGCATTACCCTGGCGGTCGGTGATCATGATCATGGTGTTGTTGAAGGTGGCATTGATATGCGCAATTCCATCAACAACTGTTTTGTTCACACGCTTCCGCGTGCGGGTCGGACTCTTCGCCATAGCGATATTCCCAATCTTGTTGAAACGCGATCCGAAACGCAGCCCAGCGCTGCCGTCCTAAGTCTTACTTGCGTACGGCACGCCGCGGACCCTTACGGGTACGGGCGTTGGTCCGGGTCTGCTGACCGCGAACAGGCAAGCCGCGACGATGGCGGATACCCCGGTAGCTGCCAAGATCCGTAAGGCGCTTGATATCCATTGCGACCTTGCGGCGCAAATCACCTTCGACCAGGTGCTTGCCCACCTCGTTACGCAATGTCTCAAGTTCCTGCTCATCGAGCTCGGAGACCTTGCGGTGCGGGGCGATACCGGTGGCTTCACAGATCTTCCCCGCGATTGCGCGGCCAATGCCGTAGATCGCCGTCAGGGCAATGACTGTGTGCTTATGGTCCGGTACGTTGACGCCTGCAATACGCGCCATGAATACATCTCCCAAGCTGAGCGGAAAAACCCGCAATATTAGCTAAACAATGATTTACCGTTCAAGATCCGACCAGAATCGGATAACTACAGATCAACCCTGACGCTGCTTGTGCCGTGCGTCGGTGCAAATCACACGCACCACGCCGCCACGCCGAATGATCTTGCAGTTTCGGCAGATCTTTTTCACCGAAGCGCGTACTTTCATCTTCGTTCTCCGATAACAAATCAGCGACGGGGAAGCCACATGTGCCTCCCCGGCGAATATCAAGCGCTGTCAGGGGCGCGGTATGGTAGCAAAGTCTGCCGGCCGACGCACCCACCAATAAGCGATCGCGCCAAACCGGCTAGCGAGGTACCCCGCTGCGCCCCCAGGTCTTGAGGTTGGCCTTCTTCATCAACGGCTCGTACTGATGGGATACCAGGTGCGACTGCAACTGGGACATGAAATCCATCACCACGATCACGATGATCAGCAGAGACGTACCACCGAAGTAAAACGGCACGTTCCAGGCCAGAATCAAGAACTCCGGCAATAAACACACGGCGGTGATGTAAATCGCACCAACAGCCGTCAACCGGGTCATGACGCCATCAATGTACTTGGCCGTCTGCTGCCCCGGACGAATACCCGGGATAAAGGCGCCAGACTTCTTCAGGTTGTCTGCCGTGTCCCGGGCATTGAAAACCAGCGCTGTGTAGAAAAAGCAGAAAAACACGATCGCCAGCGCATAAAAGAGCACATACAAGGGCTGCCCCGGACGCAGCGTGTTCGCCAGCTGCGTCATGAAACCACCCGTCTCCGGATCACCCACCCAGGTACCCATGGTGGCCGGGAACAGGATGATGCTCGAAGCGAAGATGGGCGGAATCACACCGGCCATGTTGAGCTTCAGCGGCAGGTGAGTGCTCTGCGCAGCAAACATCTTGCGCCCTTGCTGGCGCTTGGCGTAATTCACCGTAATACGGCGCTGCCCGCGCTCCACGAAGACGACAAATGCAGTCACTGCCAACACGCCCGCAAAGAGCGCAATCACCAGCAGGGTACCGAGCTCACCCTGACGGTTGAGTTCCAGAGTGCCGCCAATGGCGCTGGGCAGCCCGGCCACGATGCCGGCGAAGATAATGATCGAGATACCGTTGCCAATACCGCGCTCGGTGATCTGCTCGCCCAGCCACATGAGGAACATGGTGCCCGTGGCAAGTGTCACGGTCGCCGTAAATGTAAATGCCCAGTCAAAATCGGCTGCCGGGTTCAGCGTCAGGCCCTGCCGCTGCAATGCCACACTGACACCGATACCCTGCACAAGAGCGAGGCCAAGAGCGCCGTACCGGGTGTACTGCGTGATCTTCCGCCGTCCGGCTTCGCCTTCCTTCTTCAGCCGCTCAAGTGTCGGCACCACGGCCGTCAGGAGCTGCATGATGATCGCCGCCGAAATGTACGGCATGATCCCGATCGCGAAGATGCTCAACCGCTCAAGCGCACCACCAGAGAACATGTTGAACATGTCCAGGATGCCCTGATCCTGACTGAACAGGTCGGCCATCGCGTCGGCATTGACACCCGGAATGGTGATGTGTGTGCCAATGCGGAAAATGATCAGCGCCACCAACACGAAAAGCAGGCGCTGCCTGACTTCCGTGAGTTTCGCGAGACCCCCGAGCGACGACATAAGCTAGACCACCCTCGCGGTGTTATTCCTCAATCTTGCCACCAGCTTGCTCGATGGCAGCGCGTGCACCCTTGCTCACGCGAACACCAGCACGCACGGTGACGGCGCGCTCTACCGTACCGGAGAGCATGATCTTCGCGTAGCGGGCCTGGCTCGGGATGATGTCGGCCGCTTTCAGCGAATCGAGGTCCACCACGTCGCCGTCGACCTTGGCAAGCTCCGAGAGACGAACTTCAGCGCTGACGATGGACTTGCGGGACTTGAAACCGACCTTCGGCACGCGACGCTGCAAGGGCATCTGACCGCCCTCGAAGCCGACCTTGTGGAAACCGCCGGAACGGGATTTCTGACCCTTGTGCCCGCGACCAGCCGTCTTGCCGAGACCGGAACCGGACCCGCGGCCAACGCGCTTACGCTCGGGCCGACTGCGTTCACTAGGCTTCAGCAGATTCAGGCGCATGATTTCAAACTTCCTCTACCGCGAGCATATAGGAGACCTTGTTGATCATGCCCCGATTCTCCGGGGTATCGATCACGGTCACGCTCTGGTGCATCCGCCGCAGCCCAAGGCCTGACACGCAAGCCTTATGGCTTGCCAGTCGACCATGCATGCTACGGGTCAGTGTTACTTTCAACTGTTTCTGTTTACTCATGGCTTAACCCACGATCTCTTCGGCGCGCTTACCGCGCTTGGCAGCCACATCTTCCGGCGAGCGCATGTCGCTCAGGCCCCGGATCGTCGCGCGCACCACGTTGATGGGGTTACGCGAGCCGATGCTCTTGGCGAGCACATCGTGGACACCCAGCACCTCGAAGACGGCGCGCATCGCGCCACCGGCGATGATTCCGGTACCTTCCGAAGCGGGCTGCATGAACACCTTGCTGGCGCCGTGTTCAGCAGTCAGCGGGTACTGCAGCGTGTTGCCCTGCAGCTTGACGCTGACCATGCTGTTGCGAGCCTTTTCCATCGCCTTCTGGATGGCGGCGGGCACTTCGCGGGCCTTGCCGTAGCCGAAGCCCACGCGCCCCTGGCCGTCGCCGACGACGGTGAGTGCAGTAAAGCCAAACTGACGACCACCCTTGACCACCTTCGCCACACGATTGACGGTGATCAGCTTTTCCTGGAGGCCATCGCTGTTGCTGTCATTCATTGCCATGAGTCTGCTCGCCTCAGATTAAAACTGCAGTCCGCCTTCTCGCGCGGCATCCGCCAGCGCCTGAATCCGGCCGTGGTACTGATAACCGGCACGGTCAAACGCGACGCTCTCAATGCCGGCTTCCTTGGCGCGGGCGGCAATCAGTTTGCCGACTTCCACAGCGGCACCGGCATTGCCCGTCCCCTGGAGCTTGCTACGCAGCTCTTTGTCGAGGGTGCTGGCCTGCGCCAGCGTACGGCTGCCATCCGCTTCCGTGATCTGCGCATAAATGTGCCGAGGCGTCCGGTGAACCGTCAGCCGGACACTGCCCAGCTCGCGGATCTTCATACGGGCGCGACGGGCGCGACGCATACGTGCTGACTTCTTGTTCATAAGCCTCTACCCGCTACTTCTTCTTGGCTTCCTTCATGACTACACGCTCGTCCGCGTACCGTACACCCTTGCCCTTATAGGGCTCAGGCGGACGATAGGCGCGAATCTGCGCGGCCACTTCGCCAACCAACTGTTTATCGATCCCTTTCACCAGCACTTCCGTCTGGCTCGGGGTCTCTACGGTGATCCCGTCAGGCACGGCGTGAGCGACCGGATGCGAGAACCCAAGGGTGAGATTCAGCACCTTGCCCTGCGCCTGTGCACGGTAGCCGACGCCCCGCAACTCTAGCTTCTTCTCGAAGCCTTGCGATACGCCATCCACCATATTATTGAGCAACGCCCGCATGGTGCCAGCCAGGGCGATGTCGCCCTGCTTCGGGCCACGGGCGGAACAACGCAGCTCACCGTCTTCTTCCACCACCTGTACGTTGGGGTGGATATCGAAGCCAAGCTGGCCCTTCGGACCCTTCACGGTCACCGCCTGTCCATCGAGCTTTACTTCGATGCCGGACGGAATCTTGATCGGTTTCTTCGCGACTCGGGACATGACGAAAATCCTGTTAGAAGACTTCGCACAGCACTTCACCGCCGATACCGGCAGCCCGTGCAGCGCGATCAGTCATCACACCCTTCGAGGTGGACACGATGGCAACACCCAGACCGCCATTGACCTTCGGCAGTGATGCGGTGTCCTTGTAGATACGCAGGCCCGGGCGGCTGATACGATTCAGCCGCTCGATGACCGGCCTACCCTGGAAGTAGCGCAAACGCACGACCAGGACGGGCTTTTTCTCTTCGCCCTCAACGCGGAAGTCCTCGACGTAGCCTTCTTCCTTGAGCACGGCAACCAACGCCTGCTTCGCCTTGGAAGAAGGAATCGAGACTTCGGCCTTGCCTGCCGACTGGGCGTTACGTATACGGGTCAGCAGGTCCGCTATGGGATCGGTCATGCTCATGGCTTTGTCCTGTACGCTCTGTCTTACCAGCTGGATTTGGTGAGGCCGGGGATCATACCCTTCATCGCGGCTTCACGCAGCTTGTTTCGGCCCAGACCGAACTTGCGGTAATAGCCCCGCGGCCGTCCGGTGATCCGGCAACGGTTGCGCTGCCGCGCCGCACTGGCATCGCGCGGCTGCTTCTGCAGCTTTTCCGTCGCCTCCATCCGCTCTTCCGGGGTGCTTTCCGGATTGCGGATGATTGCCTTGAGCGCCTCACGCTTGGCTGCATACTTCTTAACCGTCTTGGCGCGCTTGACCTCACGGGCAACCATGGACATCTTAGCCATTACCGACCTCTTTTATTTCCGAAGCGGGAAGTTGAACGCTTCAAGCAGCGCCTGCCCTTCCTCATCAGTGCGCGCGGTGGTCGTGATGGTCACGTCCATGCCGCGAATCGCGTCAACCTTGTCGAATTCGAGTTCCGGAAAAATGATCTGCTCCCGGACACCGAAGTTGTAATTGCCACGCCCATCAAACGACTTCGCACTGAACCCGCGGAAGTCACGAATCCGAGGCGCCGCCACGTTAATGAGACGGTCGAGAAACTCCCACATACGATCACGACGCAGCGTGACCTTGCAGCCGATGGGCCAGCCATCGCGAATCTTGAAGCCGGCAATCGACTTGCGGCTGTAGGTCACGATGGGCTTCTGCCCGGCAACGGCGGCCATGTCAGCCGTCGCATGGTCGAGAATCTTCTTGTCTTTAACGGCTTCACCAAGACCCATGTTCAGGGTGACCTTGGTGATCCGGGGGACCTGCATGACGTTTTCGTAACCGAAACGCTCCGTCAGCTGTCCGATTACATCTTGCTTGTATAGCTCCAGCAGCCTGGCCATGAGCGCACCTTACGCGTCAACGAGTTCGTTGTTCGACTTGAAGTAACGGACACGCTTGCCATCAACTTCCTTGATGCCAACACGATCCGCCTTCTTCGTCTGCGGGTTGTACAGGGCAACGTTCGAGAGATTCAGCGGCGCTTCCATTTCCTGGATGCCGCCTTGCTCACCGCGCTGGGGGTTGCCACGAACGTGTTTCTTCACCACGTTGACGTTTTCGACAACCACACGATTCTTCTCACGCAGCACGTTCACGACGGAACCGCGCTTGCCCTTGTCCTTTCCTGCGATGACGATAACCTCGTCACCCTTCTTGATCTTCTGCATGGTCGCCTCTCGACTCAGAGAACTTCCGGTGCCAGCGAGATGATGCGCATGAACTTCTCCGTGCGCAGCTCACGTGTCACCGGACCAAACACACGGGTTCCAATGGGCGCATGCTGGTTGTTGAGCAGCACGGCGGCGTTGCCGTCAAACCGGATCAGCGAACCATCCGGGCGCCGCACGCCGTGGCGCGTACGCACCACCACCGCATTGTAAACCTCGCCCTTCTTGACCCGGCCACGAGGTATAGCGTCTTTCACGCTAACCTTGATGATGTCGCCAATCCGCGCGTACCGGCGCTTGGACCCACCGAGCACCTTGATACACATCACTTGGCGTGCACCACTGTTATCGGCCACATCCAACAGGCTTTGCATCTGAATCATTGCGTACTACCCGCTCTGTTATTCGCGTCGAAACCGGCGTCGGGCGCTTTACTGCCGCGCGCGCTCGATCACTTCGACCAGACGCCAGGTCTTGGACTTGGACAGGGGTCGGCACTCTTCAATGGAGACCCAATCCCCTTCCTGGCACGTGTTCTGCTCATCATGGGCGTGCAGCTTGGTGGACCGACGCATGAACTTGCCATACAGCGGATGCTTCACCATCCGCTCGATACGCACGGTGATGGTCTTGTCCATCTTTACGCTCACAACGCGCCCGGTCTGCGTCCGCGCAACCTTGGATTCTTCACTCATGCCTGCTCACCCGCATTCTGCTTCTCGGTCATGATCGTCTTGATTCTCGCGACGTCACGACGCGCCTTCTTTACCAGGTCCGGCCGCGCCAGCTGCCCGGTGGCAGCCTGCATGCGAAGGTTGAACTGCTCTTTGCGTCGCTCGAGCAACTCTTCCTTCAGAGCGGGCAGATCCTTTTCTCGCAATTCGCTCGCTTTCATCACACCACCGTCCGGCTAACAAAGCGGGTCTGAACCGGCAGCTTCGCCGAGGCCAGGCGGAACGCTTCCCGCGCGACTTCCTCGGAGACGCCTTCGATCTCGTACAGCACGCGACCCGGCTGCACCTTCGCCGCCCAATGATCCACGTTGCCTTTACCCTTACCCTGGCGCACTTCCAACGGTTTGCCGGTAATCGGCACATCCGGGAAAATGCGAATCCACAGCTTGCCGCCACGCTTCACATGACGGGTGATCGCACGTCGAGCAGCCTCGATCTGACGAGCAGTAACCGGTCCACGCGTCGTGGCCTTGATACCAAACTCGCCGAAGCTGACCCGATCGCCACGGTTGGCCAGACCCTTGTTCCGGCCCTTCTGCTGCTTGCGAAATTTTGTCCGCTTCGGTTGCAACATGGCTGTTGATCCTTATTTCGCAGCGCCGGCGCGCTCGCCCTTGGAGTCGCTGGCCTGAAAGACTTCGGGCTCAAGGACTTCGCCCTTGAAGACCCAGACTTTCACACCGATGACACCGTAGGTCGTATGCGCTTCGGCGAAACCGTAATCAATGTTTGCCCGCAGGGTATGCAGGGGCACACGACCCTCGCGATACCATTCACTGCGCGCAATCTCGGCACCATTCAAGCGGCCGGCGACGTGGATCTTGATGCCCTGGGCACCAATACGCATGGCGTTGCCGACAGCGCGCTTCATGGCGCGACGGAACATGATGCGGCGCTCCAGTTGCTGAGCAACATTCTCGGCAACGAGCTGCGCGTCCAGTTCCGGCTTGCGCACTTCCTCGATGTTGATATCCACCGGCACGCCCATCCGCTTGCTGACGGCGGCGCGCAGCGCTTCCACATCCTCGCCCTTCTTGCCGATCACCATCCCCGGACGTGCCGTATGAATGGTCACCAGGGCATTCTTGGCGGGCCGCTCGATGCGGATCTTGCTCACCGATGCGTGGGAGAGCTTCTTCTTGATGAAGTCGCGCACCTGCAGATCGGTGTTCAGGTAGTCGGCATAGTCACCACTTCCGGCGTACCACATGGAACGCCATTCTTCAGTGATGCCGAGTCGAAAACCCGTCGGGTGAATCTTGTGTCCCATCTTCAGCTCCCGCTTACTGCTCGGCCACTTTCACAGTGATGTGGCTGGTGCGCTTGAGAATCCGGTTTGCACGGCCCTTGGCCCGCGGCTGGATCCGCTTGTAGACCGGACCCTCGTCAACGAACACGGTGGAAACCGTCAATTCGTCGATATCGGCCCCTTCATTGTGCTCGGCATTGGCGATGGCCGACTCAAGCACCTTCTTCAACACCGCAGCGCCCTTCTTCGGACTGAACTCGAGAAACTGCAGGGCACTCGCGACGGACTTGCCGCGAATCTGGTCAGCGACGAGCCGGACCTTCTGCGGCGAGATGCGCGAGAACTTCAACTTGGCTGCGACTTCCATCGGTCACCCTACCTCTTGGACTTCTTGTCGGCCGCATGCCCGCGGTACGTCCGCGTCGCCGCGAACTCACCGAGCTTGTGGCCGACCATGTTCTCGTTGATCAGCACCGGCACATGCTGCCGACCGTTGTGGACGGCTATCGTCAGACCAACCATGTCGGGCAGAATCATCGAGCGACGCGACCAGGTCTTGATCGGGCGCTTGGAGTTGGCCTCCACAGCTGCCTCCACCTTCTTGACCAGGTGGGCATCGACGAACGGTCCCTTCTTAACTGAACGTGGCACAGGTCACGACCTCTAGCTGCGTTTACTCTTCCGGCGGGAGCGCACAATGAACTTGTCCGTCCGCTTGTTCGACCGGGTCTTGTAGCCCTTGGTGGGCATACCCCAGGGCGATACGGGATGACGACCACCGGAAGTCCGGCCCTCGCCACCACCATGCGGGTGATCAACCGGGTTCATGACCACGCCACGAACCGTCGGCCGCACACCCCGCCAGCGACTCGCACCGGCCTTGCCCAGCGAACGCAGGTTATGTTCCTGGTTACTGGCCTCGCCGATGGTCGCCTTGCATTCCACCGCGACCTTGCGCATCTCGCCGGAGCGCAGACGCAAGGTGGCGTAGCGGCCCTCGCGGGCAACGAGCTGGGCGCTGGCGCCGGCGGCACGGGCGATCTGCGCACCCTTTCCGGGGCGCAGCTCGATGCAATGAATCTGGGTACCGAGCGGAATGTTCCGAATCGGCAATGCATTGCCCGGCTTGATCGGTGCGTCATCGCCAGCCTGGATTGGAGATCCGGCCTTCACCCCGCGGGGCGCGATAATATACCTTCTCTCGCCGTCCGCATAAAGCACCAATGCAATATGGGCGCTGCGGTTCGGATCATATTCCAGACGCTCAACCTTCCCGGGCACGCCTTCCTTGTCACGCTTGAAGTCGATAACCCGGTAACGCTGCTTGTGGCCGCCGCCACGATGCCGCGTGGTGATGCGGCCCGCATTGTTGCGGCCGCCCGTCTTGGATTTCTTCTCCACCAGCGGACCATAAGGCTCGCCCTTGTGCAGGTCGTCTCCACGAACCTGAACAACGAAGCGGCGGCCCGGTGATGTCGGTTTTGCCTTGAGCAGTGCCATGATTCTTGCCCGTCGCCTTAGCTGTGCGTCATTCGCCGCCCAGGAAATCGATTTCCTGGCCAGCCTCGAGGGCCACGTAGGCCTTCTTCCAATCGGAACGGCGCCCACGAATCCGGCCAAAGCCCTTGGACTTGCCCTTCATCAGCACCGTCTGCACGTTGCGAACCTTCACATCGAAAAGCTCTTCGACGGCCCGCTTGATTTCCTGCTTGCTCGCGTCCTTCACCACGCGGAAGACGACCTGGTTGGCGCCATCCGCCGAGCGCTCGGTTTTCTCCGAGACGTGGGGCGCAAGCAACACCTTGAAAATGCGTTCCTGACTCATGCCAGCCACTCCTCGACCTTCTTCATGGCTTCCACGGTGATCAGCACCTTGTCGGCACCAACCAGCGAGACCGGATCGAGACCGGCAACGTCGGTAATCTCCACATGGCGGAGGTTACGGCTCGCCAGGTACAGGTTCTCACTGACGTCTTCGGTCACGATGAGCGCACGCTCGGCACCCATGCCCTTGAGAAGCTGCACCATCGCCTTGGTCTTGGATTCCGCCAACTCTATAGCGTCCAGCACCACCAGCCGCTCCTGACGAGCGAGCTCGGAGAAGATCGAGGCAACGCCTGCGCGGTACGCTTTCTTGTTGACCTTCTGGCTGTAGTCGCGCGGCACGGCAGCAAACGTCTTGCCACCCGTGCGCCACAGCGGGCTACGAATCGTCCCGGCACGGGCGCGACCGGTGCCCTTCTGGCGCCAAGGCTTGGAACCACCACCGCGCACCGCGGCCCGGTTCTTCTGCGCCTTGGTGCCGGCACGACCACCGGCCATGTAGGCGACCACAACCTGGTGCACCAGATCCTCGTTGAACTCTCGGCCGAAGGCCTTTTCGGAGACTTCGAGCTTCCCGGCGTCACCGCCAGCCGTTGTCTGAATCGCGAGTTCCATCAGCTATCCCCCTTCTTGCCGGCCTTCACGGAGGGGCTGATCACGACATCCGAACCGTCGGCACCCGGCACCGCGCCGCGAATCAGCAGCAGGTTGCGCTCGGCGTCCACGCGGACCACTTCCAGGTTCTGGACGGTGGTGCGCTTGTTACCCATTTGTCCGGCCATTTTCTTGCCCTTGAGCACCCGGCCCGGCGTCTGCGCCATGCCGATGGAGCCCGGCGCACGGTGCGACAGCGAGTTACCGTGCGTCGCATCCTGCATGTGGAAGTTATGCCGCTTGACGGTACCGGCAAAGCCTTTGCCCTTGCTGGTGCCGCGCACATCCACCTTCTGGCCGGCTTCGAAGGCATCGACCTTCAGCTCGCCGCCGACTTCGAGTTCCTCGCCCTCACCATTACCCAGGCGGAACTCCCACAGGCCACGCCCGGCGTCCACACCGGCCTTGGCAAAGTGCCCGGCCAGCGGCTTGCCAACACGGGATGCCTTGCGGCTGCCAATAGTGACTTGCACGGCCTGGTAACCGTCCACATCCGCCGATTTCACCTGGGTGATCCGGTTCGGCGTGGCCTCGATCACGGTCACCGGGACGGACACGCCCTCTTCGGTGAATACCCGCGTCATGCCGCGTTTACGACCGACGATTCCGATAGCCATCGTTACCTCTTCCAGAGACAAAGAGCCCGCGCCACTCCAGTGCTGGGCGGCGGGGCCCACTTATTTCGCGCAACGCGTTTAGTAGAGCTTGATCTGTACGTCGACGCCGGCGGCCAGATCCAGCTTCATCAATGCATCGACCGTCTTGTCAGTCGGATCGATGATATCCATCAGCCGCTTGTGAGTACGGATCTCGTACTGGTCACGAGCATCCTTGTTCACGTGCGGCGAGATGAGAATCGTGAACTTCTCTTTTTTCGTCGGCAGCGGAATGGGCCCCTTCACCTGGGCGCCGGTCCGCTTGGCCGTCTCGACGATTTCGCCGGCCGACTGGTCAATCAGCCGGTGGTCGAACGCCTTCAATCGAATTCGAATCTTCTGATTAGCCATGTCGCTTACTCGATAATCTTCGAGACCACGCCGGCGCCGACGGTGCGGCCACCTTCGCGGATGGCGAAGCGCAGGCCGTCTTCCATCGCGATCGGCGCGATCAGGGTCACGGTCATCTGCACGTTGTCGCCAGGCATCACCATCTCCGTGCCGCTCGGCAGCTCACAGCTACCCGTCACGTCGGTGGTCCGGAAATAGAACTGCGGACGGTAGCCATTGAAGAACGGCGTATGGCGACCACCCTCATCCTTCGACAGGATGTACACCTCACACTCGAACTTCGTGTGCGGCGTGATCGAACCCGGCTTGCACAGCACCTGACCACGCTCAACGTCGTCACGCTTCGTGCCACGCAGCAGCGCACCGATGTTATCCCCCGCCTCGCCCTGATCCAGCAGCTTGCGGAACATCTCAACACCCGTGCACACCGTCTTCGTGGTCGGGCGGAT